>QMWY01000036.1 GCA_003661865.1 Thermoprotei archaeon | reverse complement strand
GGAAAGGAGTACGTATTCTGGAGCGGCACAGCAGGCACTGGTGAGGTAACCGTAAGCTCCCTTGAGGAGACTGATATTGATACCGGAGTGTTCACCGGAACCGTAACTATCAGCAGTGATGCACTGAAGCCTTACTTCAAGAATGGTAAGCTAGTGATAGAGTACACCAATGAGTACGGAGCATCTGCATCTGTAACGCTGTACTTCAGAGTATACGGCGCTGAACTGACAGTGAATGGTAGCAGTAGCGTAACCGTGGATTACGGAGATAAGGTCTTGATAAAGCTAGCGTGCCCAGACTGCAACCTTGACAACAGCAGTATTGATGAGGTAACGATCAAGATAGGTGATAAAGAAGTCACATTAGAGGAGACCAGCGAGAGCAGCGGTGTATTTGAGCTAGAGCTTACCATCGCTGGAACAGTAACTATAGACTCAACGACTCTAACCATCGAGCCCGGAGCTGAGGTAACAATCAGCTACACCGACGAAACACCAGAGTACGTGCCTAGTACAGCAACAAGCTGGCCAGACACCGGCGAGGAGTACAAGGTTAGCATAGCTGTGAAGTCCTACACTGCTAAGATAATGACCAACAAGAAGGAGTATGGTCCCGGTGCATCAATAGTGGTCACAATACAGGATCGCGACCAGAACAAGGATCCAGACACAGCAGACACTATAGAGACCGAGGACACTATATTCATCAGGGCTTGGGATGGCACCGTGATAGAGCTGCCGAGCACCTACAACGCTGAGGAGACTGACGTCAGTACGGGTAACTTCACCTTCGAGATAACTGTCGACGAGATACTGAGCCTGCTCAAGGACAACAACGTGATACCTGAGGCCGATGTAAAGTACCTCCTAGGGAAGTCAATAACGTTCCTATACAGAGATCCCGTGGATGAGAAGGGCAGCGTAAGGATCGTGAGCACAACTGTTAGCTTCACAAGCTGGGATAGTATAATCAAGACCTATAAGGGTACTGAGGAGACCAATACCTTCAACGTCGGTGACATAGTGAAGATCGTGATCTACGACCCCGACCAGAACAAGAAGCCGGATGAGCGCGACAAGATCTATATAAGGGTATACTCCACAAGCGATTCAATAGGAAAGAGAGTGGAGGTATTCGAGAATGATACCGACAGCGGGTACTTCGTAACCGAGCTTAAGATCTCCGACTCCACCGATGCCATAACCAGGACTGGCTACATCTATGCCAAGCTAGGCGACAAGATAACCATTGAGTACAAGGATGAGTATCCAGCAGACTATGGAATAACGGGAGAGTCTAAGGTGATAACACACGAGATCTCTGTAGGTTACATACCCCCAACACCTATGGAACCCACCGCTATATCAATAGTAGATCCCAACACTGGTGCACCGAAAACTGTGATCAAGCCAGGTGAACTCGTAGGAATAAACGTCGACATCAGGAACAGAGACATCAGTGATCATACAGTGTCTGTGATCCTAGTGATCAGAGATGCTAAGGGTGTTGCAATAAAGATGGATTATCAGCTTGCGGTATACATAGTTGCTGGGAAGACCGTTACTGCGGGATTCACCTGGGAGGCCGGTACGCCAGGAACATACATAGTAGAGGTATACATAGTCAAGAGTCTGAGCGATAGAACACCAATGACTGAGAAGGTGCCATTCACCACCTCTCTAACTGTAACTGAGTGAGCGCCATGAACACCTTAAACATATTCCAAAACAAATTTTTGCCCAACGTCCTCCTGCCTGGCTATGTGTTGAGCCTAAATATTAATCCGGCTCTCCATATACACGTATCAACTGAGGTGCGTACAAGGTGAGGTACGTGAATAAGGCGATAATGGCCATAGCAATACTAGCCGTAATAATCGGTGCTGTTGCAGGTGTTGCTGTAACAGCTCAGGTGGCTATCACCGTGAGCACCGATAAAGATGTGTATAGACCTGGAGAGGTCGTAGTGATTACGGGCACGGCACCTGCAAATAGCTATATATCGATAACAGTAACGGGGCCTAAGGGAGATGTGGACTTTAAGATCGTGAAGAGTGACGCCAATGGCGTGTACCGCTATGAAATGGTGTTACCACCAACCATACCCTATGGCGAAAAGTGGGCGTTCGGAGAATATACTGTGAAGGCGCAGATAAGCACATACACAGCAACAACTACATTCCGCCTAGCGCCTTTAGCAACAGTAACGGGCGTTGTTGTCGATGAGTCTAACAACCCTGTTGCAGGCGCCGAGATAAGTGTAGTAGAGACGGGAACTACCACTCATACTGATGCAAGCGGGTGTTTCCAGCTATACCTCAGCGAGGGCACATACACTATCCGTGTATCCAAGGCTGGGTTCATATCCAGAGAGATAACCGTTGAAGCGAAGGTGGGTATTAACGATGTCGGTACAATACAGCTGATAAGCATCGAGTCCATAGTTACATCGCTACAGACCTCCATAGACAAGCTCAATACTGCGATCAGCGACCTAAGCAGCAAGGTAGAGGACCTCTCCTCTAAGCTTGAGACAATCAGCGGTAAGGTAGAGGAGATAGGGACCACTGTAGCCGAGCTCTCGGCACTAAGCTCAACGGTTAAGGAGCTGGAGACCAAGGTTAAGGAGCTCACCGATGAGCTAAGCGGGCTCAGCTCTGAGCTCAGCAAGCTCAAGGATACTGTGGACAGTGTTAGCAGCGACCTCGGGACAATTACGGGAGATGTCTCTACGCTGAAGGCGAAGGTTGATGAGCTCTCGAGCAAGATATCGGACCTAGAGAGCAAGCTAGGGACCCTGGAGAGCAGCCTCAAGAGTGTTGAGGGTAAGGCCAGCAGCAATGCGGATGAGATATCTAAGCTGAAGAGCGTTGTTGATGACCTTAAGAGCAGGATCAAGACCCTTGAGGGCCTGACGAGCACTATCAACAGCCTGCAGGGGACTATAGGCAGCCTGCAGAAGAGCATCGAGAACTTCCAGAAGACCGTTGAGGACCTGACCAAGAAGGCGTCGGCAGCCTCAGACCAGGCATCCGCGATAGCGGGCCAGCTACCAGTGCTCTACGCGATATCGGTGATAGGTCTGATAATAGCGCTAGTAGCCGTGTTCCTGGTATACCGCAAGATATCCGGGTAACGAACGCCTAGGCGCGACATCAACAAAATAAGTTTTTTGTTCGAAAGCTCAGCCCCCGCTTTTCGAACCTTCGGGAGCAGGCTCCTCCAGCGCTTTCGCCTCGATATCGCTCTGCATGAGCTTGAGCCTCTCCATAAACAACTCCAGGTACGATTTCGAGATGAACTCCTCAGATAGCTTGAGGAGCCCAACGAACCTCTTCATGAGGTTCACGAACTGCTCAACGCTGCTGACCCCTTCAACCTCTATCTCTATGAACCTCCCTAGGTTAGGCACCTCATCGAGGAAGATCTTGTAGGGGCCGTAGCGGTATATACGCCTCTTCTTCTTGATCACGTAGTAGCTGAAGCCCAGCTCCTTGAATATCTGCAGGAGCTTCTTACCGTCATCAACCCCTACCGTTATCTCCTTACGCACCTTCATATTGGGGGTTAGCTTAGGCCCCTTGTAGGTGAGCTCGGATACGTACCTAGATAGCCTACTGCTGTAGCTGATCCTAACCCGGAGCGCCTCATCACTCGCTTTGAGGTCCTTGTAGGGCCTCAGGTCTATGTAGAAGTCGCTCTCGAAGACCTCGTCTTCGAAAACCGCGCCTAGCTTCCTGAGCTTCTCCTCCACATCCCTCAGGTCCTCTACCTGTATCTTTACCTCGTATTCTATGCTCACAGCCAGTCCCGAGCACCTAACCGCTGTATGGAGTTAAATTCTGTTGGAGGCCCAACTGATGTTGTTTTTAACCCCATCCCCTCCAGTGTTACCCGGTACGGTGCGAGCCATGCCGTTCAGCAAGAACGACTTCCTGTTGGTGGAGTACACTATAAAGGTTAAGGAGACGGGGGAGCTCGTCGACACAACGAATGCTGAGATCGCTAAGAAGGAGGGGAAGTTCGAGGCGGATAGGGTCTACGAGCCCATACTCGTTATAGTTGGTGAGGGCAGGCTTATAAAGGGGTTTGAGGAGGATATAGAGAAGAATGGAGAGGTGGGGGTTGAGAGAACAGTAGAGATCCCGCCGGAGAAGGCCTACGGGAAGCGCGACCCGAGGAAGGTGAGGACGATAAGCGCCCGGGAGCTCTTGCGCGCAGGCATAACGCCCGAGGTTGGCAAGGTTATAGAGTACGGCAACAGCGTAGGGGTCATAAAGTCTGTTTCGGGCGGTAGAGTCTTGGTAGACTTCAACCACCCGCTCGCAGGGAGAACGCTCGTCGTGACCTACAAGGTTGTTAGGAAGCTTGAGGAGCCAGCTGAGAAGATCCAGTACCTGCTGCACCGCAGGCTCAAGAGGGCGCCTCCTGAGAAGTTCAGGGTCGAGATAAGGGATGGTGATAGGACGGCTGTTGTTGAGATACCACGCGAGGTATTCCTAGAGCGCGACCTCCAGATAGCCAAGGCGATAGTGGCTGAGGAGGTTTACAGGTACATAGGCTCCATAGACACTATAGTGTACCAGGAGAGGTACCAGAGGAGGAGGGAGGAGAAGCCCAGGGAGGCTAAGGAGGAGAAGCAGGGGTGATGAGTTACCGGGCGCTGATGGGTGATGTAGCTGGCCTGTACTGAGCACCTCTAGTCGATAACCCCTGTTACACGGGCGAGCCTCTCGGCGGCTTCACGGGTCAACCCTTTTTCACCGAGTATCGTGTACCTCTCGGGCCTTATGCTATGCGCGATCGTCAGCGCCTCGATGACCTGCTCATCTGAGACCCCCAGCTCCCTCGCTGTAACAGGGGCCCCGATGCTCCTCAACACCCTCCTTATAAGCCTCCAGTTCCTCCCATGGAGGTACGCCATCATTATGGTTCCAACACCCACCTCCTCTCCGTGGAGCGCTGGGTAGCCCGCGACTATATCGAGGGCATGTGCAAACAGGTGCTCTGAGCCGCTCGCGGGTCTCGTAGAGCCCGCGATCCCCATAGCTACACCGCTGCTTATCAGCGCCTCTACAAGGGCCCTAACAGCCTCGACAGGTATCGTCTTCGCAGAGAACATCTCGCGGTACCTCACCACATGCTTGGCTGATAGCAACGCTAGGGACGCAGCGTACTCCCCGTAGTACTCCCCCCGGAGCCTATGACTAAGCCTCCAGTCGAGGACGGCTGTGAACTTGCCTATGAGGTCTCCGCAGCCCGCTATTATATGCCTGCGCGGCGCCCTCGATATCACGGCTATGTCAGCCACCACGAGCTCGGGCATCTTAGCCTTCACGGACACGGGGCGCTCAAGCCCCTTCAGCGATGCGAATGGGGATGCTATCCCGTCGTGGGAGGGGGTTGTGGGTACGCTAACGAAGCTTACGCCTAGCCTCGCCGCTACGTACTTCGCGACATCTATGGCCTTGCCACCGCCGACACCTATAACAGTTCTCGCACCCACCCCCTTGGCCAGGCCCTCAACCTCGCTAGCCACCGAGACCGTGGCCCTGCGAACCTCGACCCTATGCACATCGCCTAGCTCGCTCAGCATCTCCTCGACGCGGCGGGCTATGACAACTGTTTTCGTAGCACCCGAGACTACGAGTATAGGGGGTGCTAGCCCCAGGGATCGTATGTGGCTAGGAAGTGTCTCTAGAACTCCGTTACCGATAACAACCCTCCTGGGCAGGTTTATTATGTGGCTCGTACTCAATCAGGGCACCCGCCACATAACCCGACTTGTTGATGAATAAACTTATAAACTTCAATGTGGAGAGACGTAGTGGTAACTTCTATAGCATCGAGCTAGAGGTGCACAGATCGTGATCTGGTACGCGAAGGAGGTAGGGATCAGGACTGTACGACCCCCAGCAACCGATCCACGCGTACTCGAGAAGTCCCTACGGGGGACGACAACCGTGGGTATAGTGACCCGTGAGGCGACGATCCTAGCGGCTGACAAGAGGGCTACCGCAGGGTACTACGTCGCCCACAAGCGCGTTAAGAAAATCGTGAAGATAGACGACTATGTAGCGATGACGACTGCGGGGCTCGTAGCCGATGCACAGGCACTGGCGGACTACCTCAGAACAGAGTCCCTGTACCACAGGTTGCAGACAGGGACGCGTATGAGCATAAGGAGCATGGCCAACCTTCTGGGGTTTATACTGAACAGCTCTAAGTACTTCCCCTACGTGGTTCAGCTACTTATAGGGGGGTACGACACCAGACCCCAGCTCTTCGCAGTTGAGTGGTTCGGAGATGTAACCGAGGAGACGTACACCGCGACGGGCTCGGGCTCCCCAATAGCTATAGGCGTTATAGAGGCGGGGTACAGGGAGGATATGGGGATCGAAGACGCCGTTAAGCTAGCAGCCAAAGCCGTAGCCTCAGCAACTACGCGTGACGTGTTCAGCGGTGAGGGTGTCGATGTGGTTGCCATAACCAAGGATAGGTTCCTCGAGTACCATTTCGACTCTTCAAAGCTGAAAGCACTGCTCAGAGGGTAGATCCGCAGCAATGAGCTTCGGCATAGACCTCGCGAAGATAAGGAGCGCGATATTCAAGATCCTCCCCCCGGATGCCCAGATAACTAGGCTCGAATTCGAAGGGCCCGAGATAGCGATCTACGTGAGGAACCCGAGGTTCCTCCTCGAGCAAAGCGGCATAATATCGCTGCTTGCCAAAACCATAAAGAAGAGGGTCGTTATAAGGACGGACCCCTCGATCAGAAGGCCTAAGGAGGAGGTAAGGGAGATCATAAAGAATATGCTGCCCCCCGAGGTCGTCGTGGAGGACATACTGTTCGACGACGTCCTCGGAGAGGTCATAATAAAGGTGAGGAACCACAAGAAGGCTCAGACGTACTCCAACAAGATCCTCGTGGAGACCGGGTGGAGGCCGCGTATAGTCCGCATGCCTCCCATGAGGTCTAGGATCTACGAGGAGATCATCGCCGAGTACCTATCGCAGAGCGACTACAGGCTCAAGTTCCTACGAGAGCTAGGGGAGCTGATACACCGCGACGTTGTGCTCGCACGCAGCGGTAGCAACTACGTCAGGGTAACGGCTCTGGGAGGATTCCAGGAGGTTGGGCGCTCAGCAATACTCGTTGAGACTGCTGAGAGCAGGGTCCTCCTAGACTTCGGGCTCAACCCCGGCAAGACCCTATCATCAGCTGCGTTCCCGAGGATAGACCTGATAGACTTAGATCCCGAGAGCATAGACGCGGTCGTGATATCGCATGCACACCTAGACCACTGCGGGCTAGTACCCTACCTATTCAAGTATGGCTACAACGGCCCTGTATACGCAACGGAAGCGACCCGGGATCTGATGATACTCCTCCTAAGAGACTTCCTAGAGATAAGTACACGGGAGGGTAAGGAACCCCCGTTCACGATGAGGGATATAAACAAGGTGCTTATGCACACCATAGCCCTGAAGTACAACGTTGTTACCGACATAGCCCCCGATATCAGGCTAACCTTCTACAACGCGGGCCATATACTGGGCTCGGCAATGGTCCACCTACACATAGGGAACGGGTTCTACAACATAGTGTACACAGGGGACTTCAAGTATGCGCGCACCAGGCTCCTCGATAGGGCCAACGATACGTTCCCACGGGTAGACACGCTAATAATGGAGAGCACCTACGGCAACGCTAGGCAGCCCAGGAGGGATGAGGCGGAGGCCGAGCTCATAGGGATCATAAAGAGGACTATCGAGCGCAAGGGGAAGGTTCTGATACCCACGCTAAGCGTTGGCAGGGCTCAGGAGATAATGCTCGTCCTGAGGGAGGCTATGGAGACGGGGAGGCTGCCAAAGATACCTGTGTACATAGAGGGCATGATCCACGAGGTCACCGCTATACACACAACATACCCGGACCTCCTCTCGAAGAGCCTTAGGCAGGCGCTCTACAACAACGAGAACCCATTCGACTATGAGTGCTTCAAGAAGGTGGAGGGTAGAGAGCCTAGGACAGAACTTGTCGAGAGCCCCGAGCCCGCGATAATAATGGCGACCTCAGGCATGCTAACAGGGGGACCCGCCGTGGAGTACTTCAAGATCATGGCGCCCAACCCCAACAACGCGCTGATCTTCGTGAGCTACCAGGTCGAGGGCACCCTTGGGCGCAGGATCAAGGATGGTGAGCGGGAGATCAAGTTCGTTAACGAGTATGGGCGCGTAGAGGTGATAAAGGTCAGGATGAGTGTGCACTCCGTAGAGGGCTTCTCCGGACACTCTGATCAGGCACAGCTCCTCGACTTCCTCAGGAACATACAGCCTAAGCCAACGCGCATAATACTCAACCACGGCGAGAGGTCGGCCATAGCGACGCTGCGCGACCTGATCCTTAGGTATAGGTCGCGCCTAGGGCTGCCACGTAGCCTAGAGGTATACGCGCCGCGTATCCTCGACTCCCTAAGCCTTGCCATGGTCGAGAGGTAGCTTCTTCGAGCAGAACATCTCTACAACCCTTCTCAGTATACCGGAGGATGAGAACCCCTCAACCCTCCTAGGCATCCTCACGACCCGCGCCTCGATCCCCCGCTTCTTCAGCATCCCCTCAAGCTCACGCTCATTAAACCCCTGGTCCGGCCCGAGCACAACGACATCAGGCCTTATCTCCTCAAGCGGCTTGAGG
>QMWY01000035.1 GCA_003661865.1 Thermoprotei archaeon | reverse complement strand
CCCTATATACGTCAGTACCCATCGGGTAAAGGACTAGCGCCGCGAGCCCTACACCCCCCGACTTCTCGCTGCGGGGAGGCAGGATCAGTTCAATACCGCGATTGCTGATCACGAAGGGTATTCTAGCAAAGGGGACTGGGCTCCACCTACACTTCCTGATCTCCAGGTACCTACTAGCCACTCCCCGCTCTAGCCTTACGCCTAGGAAGAGCACTATATCAGCCACGAACTCCGCACCTGCAAGACCGCCGTACTCATCGCGCCATCCCGCCTCCATCGAGAGCACCACTAACCTTCCTCGCGAATGTGCCATTTCGTAGAGCGTGGTCTGTAGATACGACCTAGCCTCACCTGGATTCAATGCGTAGAGGAGAGGTGAGAACCCGTCGAGCACAACCACATCAGGATCGTAGTGCGCTATAGCGCTGCTCAAGTGCTGAAGAAGCGATCGCAGACCGTCACTACCCCCGGGTAGGGGAGGCCTTACGAACCTTAGCAGCCCCATCTTCTCGGCTTCGTGAAGGAGTATACCGAGCCTCTCCATGTTACGATAGAGCAGCTCCTTGCGCTCTATGAACTCGATAAAGAGCACCTTTCTCCCGTACCTAGTGGCGTTGCGGTAGGCTATATTGGATGCGAAAGTCGTCTTGCCTGCCCCAGGGTGGCCCGCAACCACTACAAAGCCCCTGCAACCATCTATACCGAGGATCTCATCGAGCTCCTCAAACCCTATAGTGCAGCCCTTCTCCACGCATACCCACCCATCGATTACCTACGGCGGGGTTTGAACCCTATTCCCATTGCTAAAGAAGCGTGTAGAGAGGTAAAAGCTCTCACACACTACAGAGAAGCCTCTTTAAAATCTCCTTGAACCTATCCTCATCACCCTGCTTAACACACCTTAAAAGCTCCTCCTGGAGCCCTGGGTCTCCGAGAAATAGGGACAGCGGATAGAGGTAGATCATCTTCATGGCATAGTCAGCGCTGTCCTCATCACCGTAGTGCTCCAGCAGTAACCTGTATAGGTTCACTGGATTCTCTATCAACAGCTCTAACGTTGTTTTGCCATACCTAAGCCATGCAATACCGTCCATAGACTGTATGTACCCAGGGAAGTTACGGTCTATATAGCTGTACACGAATCCCTTCAGCTTAACCGCTTTCCTCCTAAGCTCATAATCTTTACATGTCATTCTGGGCACCTTACAGCACCACCTAATCACTCGATTAGCACTTCATAGCGGCTCCATATACACCTGCTAACTCTTGACCTAGCTAGTTCCTACCAGTATTTTAGGATTCCTAAGCAGTGTTAAGGGGTAATCCAAGGTTCTTCGAGCAGACGCCCTTAGTCTTCGGCTGGTCGAAATAAGATGTACATAGCTTGTGTTCGACTATGGGGGTATCTTGATCCGAAGTAGACCCTCTTCCCCTTACTGGAGGTTCAGTACCTAAACGTCCTTCTATCAATGTCTAGGTAGGGGTCTAGGCGCCTTATCCTATCCGCCACCTCTCTACAGGCATCTACGTAGAGCCTGAGCGCGCTGCAGGGGTCGGAATAGATGTTCTCCGCCAGGTAGGCGTTGGTAACGAGTCTGAACACCCTGGATCCCGTCAGGGGCTCCGCTACAGCGGCTAGGTAGTGCGGGTTCTCAACACCGTGGAGGGGGCTGCCCATGAGGGTCGATAGGCTCTGGATGAAGAGCTTCAGGGCTTCCTTAGCGGCCCTCAGCCCCTCCCTACACCTTCCCTGCATAAGGGCTGCTGCGGCCTCATCAAGCCTCGTAGCGGCCCTCTGGAACAGGAGCGTTGCCTCAACCGCTGACATCGGGGCGCACCGCTAGGTGAACACCACACCATCGACGCTCTTCACAAGGGTTCCGCGGTAGAGGAAGGTTATCTGCCTAGCCGCTACGTACATGTCGAACTCGTTCAGCGCGCTTACCCCGTCCATGGGTACGTAGACCCTGTACCACCGCAGGGCTGCGCCGGCAACGGTGTGCAGGACGCATATGTTGGCAACGGTTCCGACGACGACTAGGTGGTCGCGTCTATAGACCCTGAGCAGGTCGTCGAGGGGGGTTCCGTAGAACGCATCGTACCTCGTCTTCTCGATAACTATGTCTCCCTCGCGGGGCCTAAGCTCATCAACGATCTCCCAGCCCCAGGTGCCCCTAACAGCGTGCTCACCCCATGTAGAGAACTCGGGGTCCCCGGGGTAGTGAGTATCCTTTGTGTATACCACTAGGGCTCCCGCCGCCCTAGCCCTATCGACAAGCCTCCTTATCCGGGGCACGGTCTCGGGTGCTGTAGGGACGAACAGCTTTCCCCGCGGGTTGACGAAGTCGTTCTGCATATCGACCACTACGACAGCCGCCCTCTTGGCCGGGATCTCAATCCTCTCAGCAACACCTATCTCGGGAACCTCAAAGCACTTTCTAACCATGGGCACCACCAACTACTGTTTAGCCTCGTCTGGACTTTAGAACTGGTGCTCGGCTGACGCTTGTAGTACTGAATGCTACTTCGGATGTCTACTTCACTAACCTGAGCATAACCGGGATGCGCTGAAGAAGTAACAGGATCCTGCGATGCCATAGTTCCTGGTGATCCAAAGGGTACCCGATACACGGGTAGCTACATGTCTAATGGTTCTCGGGAAAGGGTTTAGCTCTTCTGTAGAGCTCCATACGAGAGAGGGAGATTGTTCAGCGCTGATCCGTT
Organism: Thermoprotei archaeon; assembly: GCA_003661865.1. Classification (GTDB taxonomy): domain Archaea; phylum Thermoproteota; class Thermoprotei_A; order Sulfolobales; family Ignisphaeraceae; genus QMWT01. The sequence goes on along the minus strand of QMWY01000035.1, from coordinate 6,126 downwards.
ACCTCTCCCTAAGCATCGTTACATGAACAGCGCACGAGATGCATGGATCGAATGATCTGATCAACACCTCAACCATATCCTTAATCTCCTCTGTAGCTATGCCCCTGTTAAGCGCTGTATTCACCATGCTCTCTATAGAGAGCTCTGTCGCAGCCACGTTATGCGCTGTTGGCGTAACTATATCAGCGTCAACAACCTCGCCGTGAATAAGCCCGTAGCTATGGTATAGAAGGCCGCGGGGCGCCTCAACTATTGCGAGACCACTTCCGCTTCTACTCGGTGGAGAAGTAGTCTCCACTATACTCCTCACTTCTCTAACTGCTGTGTCTATGAGGTGAGGGAGCTTCTCAGCAAAGCCCAGAACCTCTACGAGCTGAGCTAAAGGGATATCTAGGGGGCTGGGTGCGCTGCCTCCAAGCCTCAGCTTCTCGGCTAGACTCCTAGCCTCAGAACCTAGCGTCGCTAAGCCGCGTACGCTAATCCGGGCTGCCGCCCCTACGATGATGGGATCCCTGCCGTAGAGGAGGGTCTTTTTAGATGATGAGTAGCTCAGGGTAGCTTCCGCGAAGTACTTTCTGTAGAACCTCTTCCCGATCCTATATGAGGAGCCCACTACTATCCCCTCACCCCCGAGAAGGTACATCTCCTTACCTGCGGGCTCAGCAGCAACTGGCATTATCCTCACGTCGACTAGCTCCCTGAGCTCTCCAAGTCCTTCAAGGAGAGCTGTACCAAGCTGCTCGGCAATGTGCTCTACACGCCTACGGCTCTCCTCAGCATCCTCCATAACCCGGGTCTCTTTAAGAATAGAAGCTCCGCCAACCACTATACCCCGCGGATGGATCCTATCGCCAAAGAGCCTCTTCGCGATCTTTCCAACAGCGTTTCTAAGCCTAAGAGCCTCTAGAAACACACTCTTAGCCCAAGGTTCAGTAGCCACATCTGGCGCCATGAGAATCGCTAGGTAAAGCAGGTGGCTATCGATAGCATTGAGCTCTAGGGCTAACTCCCGGATCAGGGCAGCACTGCTATCAACCTCTATGCCCAGGGCGTCCTCTACAGCCATAGCGGCGCACACTGCATGTGCGTAGCCACATACACCGCATATCCTAGAGGCTATGCTTGGGATCTCGAACCAAGATCTGCCATGGGTAGCGTACTCGAAGAGGCGTGGCCCCTCAAACACCTTGAGCCTAACAGCTCTACACCTACGCTCAGCATCGTCAATGATAACCTCTACAGCTGCATGTCCCTCGATCCTAGGTACTGACCTCAGCGAGAGCTTCACTCCTTACCACCCCAGACTACCTTGGCGAGCGGGGTCTTCGATAGATAGAGCCTAAACATCTTTGCAGCACTCCTTCGATCTATACCGTGCTTCTCGTAGAGCTCAGCCAACGCCTCCGCCGACACATCCTCTGCAAGGCCTCGGCAGCCCCAGCATGGCTGCTGAAACGCTATGCATAGAGCGTTGCACCCCGCACGGGTAGCGGGGCCTAGGCAAGGAATGCCTCTCTTGAGAAGACATGGAAGCCCCCTTGCTCTACACTCGTGGCACACCGCACTATCGGGGAGCCTAAATCTCCTCTCCAGGATCAGAGAGAGCACCAAGTCCCTGAGCTCACTAGGTACTGGGGGGCAGCCAGGTACTTGGATATCCACATCGACAACGTCTTCTAGGGGCCTAGAACCGCCAATGAGATCAACCCCGGGTCTAGCACCGTACACAGCCCTTACACCCTCTTCAAAGCCTAGGGTTTCAGCGAGGGCGTTGAGCCCCGCAATCGACGCGCATGTTCCGAGGGCCACCAAGATCCTGCTTCTCTCCCTAATGCGCTTAAGCAGCTCCTCATCGTGTCGCGTCGTTACCGAGCCATCCACCACAGCCACATCGCATTCCATGACCTCGTCATTGTCTATTAGGTGCCCGTGGAGCTCTACATACCTGCTCAGCTCCTCATCCTCGGCAATGGTATTGATCAGCTGTAGTGCACAGCCTTCACAACCTGTTAGGTTATAGATGCAGATCCTGATCCTGCGCACCACTACTCAATCTCCCTCTCGGGAATCCTATCGCATCTGAAAACAGGGCCTTCTCTACAGACGTAGAGCCCATTGCTGAGCATGCACCTGCCGCAGATACCCATCCCGCACCTCATGTGCCTCTCAAGGGATACGTAGATGGAGCTCGGTGATACACCCCGGGATACGAGCTTGCTGTAGGCAACCCTCATCATCATAGGAGGCCCGCAAAGCACATAGATGCGTTCCCTAGGCCTCTCCACCCTGTCGAGCAGGTCCGTTACGAACCCTACGTGCCCATCCCAGGGTTCACCATCAGTTCTATCAACTGAAAGCATAACTCTCATAAACTTGCCCCATACCTCGACCTCTCTCCTCTTGATCATGTCACGCGGTGTCCTAGCACCATAGAGCAGCATCACCTCGCCGAACCTATCCCTATTTCCATGGATATACCATAGGAGCGATGATACGCCGAGGATCCCTGTACCCCCTGCAACTACCACTATGCTCTTACCCTCCAGCTCCTCGACCGGAAAGCCCTTTCCAAAAGGCCCCCTTACACCAATAAGGTCCCCTGGACCGAGCCTATGTATAGCCCCTGTGACATCACCTACGCGCCTAACTGTTACCTCGATAACCCTTCTCTTGCCTGGGGGAGACGCTATAGCGAATGGGGCCTCACCGTAGCCGGGAACAGTTATCATCACGAACTGTCCTGGGGCATACTCGATCTCTTCGCTTAGCGCTATCCTTAGGCTCCTGACACTCGGTGCCTCCTCCGCAACGTCCTCCACTACCCCCTTGATGGGGATAAAGGGGTTCTTAACCCGCAACACTCCTAACCACCTCAACCATGTCTATACCTGCTGGGCACTGGGCTGAGCATCTGCCACAGCCAACGCATAGGTACCTACCCAGTCTCTCTTTAGAGAAGACCAGTTTGTGGAAGTACCTGAACTTGAATCTCTCCTCCCGAGACCTCCTAACAACTCTTCCCCCAGCAACCATGGTGAAGCTCCTGAGAACGCATGATGTCCAGAGTCTCATCCTTATCCCTTGCGAGAGGTCAGGTAAGGGATCGTCACGCGTATCGAAGCAGGTACACGTTGGACAACTAGATGTGCAGCCTCCGCAGAGGAGGCATCTTCTACTAACCTCTCTCCACCTATCCGATTCGTAGAACCTTGCAAGCCTATCGATAAGCTCCTTCCCAAGCCTATCAGTGCCAAGCCTCCTGATCCGGGGCGGGTGGGGCGCGGGAGCGGTATTCAGCATCCCTAGAACCTCGCCACCCTTACTCGTTGAAGCCCTCAGAAACACCTCTCCATCATCCTCAACAACCCATATATCGTAGCTCCCCACGATAGGCACCCTATACCCTAGGGACTCGCAGAAGCAGTACCTATCCCATCTTCTGCAGTCGAAGACCGCTGCAAAGCTCCTACTCCTTCTAGAGGCGTAATAGGGATCCCCACCCCACCTAATGAGCACCTCGTCGAGCAGCGCAATAGCGTTTGCATCACAGGGTTTGATACCTAGGAACGCTATTGGCTCCGGAGGATCTTGGAACGGTTCTTCAAAAACCAGTTCCCCGCTACGCCTTCTCCACGTGAATACGGGTTCGCTAGGTGGGTAGAGGAAGTGCTTTGGGCTATTAACGGTTCTGACGAAATCGAGGTCAATCTCCTCCGGGTTGTCGACCGGTGCGAGGATATGGGCCCAGCCCCTCCTAACGGGAGCCACCACCCTGAATCCCTTTGAAACTAGGGCTCGGTAGAGGTCCGCAAGTATATCGCTACCCTTGTAAAGCATCCAGCCGCCTTCACGGCCCTGCACAGAACCCCTGGTGCACTCCATTCCTCACCTTTATTAATACTGCGTATATCCGCTTCCGAGCTACACCTCTCTTAATAGGGAGGTGGTGCGAGATAGTCATTGGAGGTGCACCTACTTGATCTCCCACTCATCTGAGGGGGCGCGCTTCGGTGTCTACATACCTAAGGACCTAGCCAAGGACCTCGAGGAGTGTATGAGGAGGCTAGGGATAGAGAGCAAATCCCGGCTTATCCAGGAGGCTCTACGTCTGTTCATAGCTGAGCATAGGTGGAGGCTGGGAGGCAAGGTCGTTGGGGCCATAGGAATCATATACAGCCATGAAGTTCCCGGAGCTGATGAAGAGCTCACAGATGTTCAGCACAAGCACCTAGATGTCATTGTGAGTACCGTACATGTCCATCTAGACCCTGAGAACTGCATGCTTATAGTTATAGTAAGGGGAGAGAGCGAGGAGATTAGGAAGCTTATAGAGGAGCTGAATAGGGTTCGGGGAGTCAAGGTGGTTAGGCTAATGCTCATGAGCGTATAGCTATAGCGAGGTAATCGTCTCCTTATATCTACGTGTTGCGCTTCGCTATACATGAGTTCTGAACCGTGGCAGCGGCTTCTACGCGCTTACTACTGGTACTCATACTAGGCATAACGATAGGACTACCCCTAGGGCTAGTGCTCGGTGAACTAAACACCCCCTCTATCGCGGCTATTTACATAGCCCCTTTTGAGAAGGGTGGAAACCCTCTTGTACCGCTTTCAATAAATACGAGCTTTAGCGATCGCAGCAGCCCTATCATGCTGCCCAAGGTGAAGATCCTCAATAACTCCTCGAGAACTATTGAGGCATTCATACTCTACAGCGATCTCTTAGAAGTGCAATACGTAAAGAATCTCTTCAAGCCCTACGAAACGCGGATCGTAGAGACCTCCATAAGACTCCGAGTATTCAACCTAACGATTCCCTACACAGGTGAGAACCGTAGTGTGATGGTAACACCTGACTTCTTCGATGTATGCACATACCCTGTGCTACACAGAACCGTTAGGGCGCGTTGCGTAGCGTACATCGATGCATTTGAAAGTGTCTACATACGTAGCCTTGCGATTAGAGAGATGTTCGTTATGAGAAACGCAACTCTGCTAGTAATAGATTTCGTTCTCGAGAATAGGTATTCCAGGCCCATTAGCGTATCCCTGACACTTTTCGCCACGGTTAATGGGCGTAGCTCACCAGAGTGGTCAGCTCATATAAAGGGGGTCAAGGTTAAGCCAGGTGAGCCCAAGGTGGTAACGCTTAGGATGAGGATGGGGGAGGTTGTGGACGAGTACGATAACCTCAGGATCTACGCTATGCTAAGGACTTTTGGGTAGGCATGGCGGCTATCCCCAGCTACGTAAAAGGTTACAAATCCTTCTACCACTTCGGTGCGGTGCACCACTATGGATAGGTTCATAGCGTGCTACAGCATCTTCATCCTATTAACTATTGTGTGGGTAGTGGCGACAGTCACAGGTTTCCTACTGTTTATAAATCAGCTTGAGTATGGATGTAGAGCCCTTGGCAGAACGCTTATACTAGGTATTCCAAGGAAGCAGTGGATCGCTATACATAACTACTCATCCATAGCATTCACAATCCTCGGAATCGCACACCTACTCATCAACTGGCGATGGGTTGTGAACGCTACGAAAACTATCTTCTCCTCAAAGTCTCGGAGGAGGTGAAGGCAAACCGGGTAAGTACATTAGCAACAGCCTTCCCAAACCTAGTCCTCAGGAGCCTATTTGGATCCCCGAGAACGCCATCTACCTCAGGATCCATAGGGATCTCCCCTAGTATCTCCATGCCTAACTCCCTTAGCAACCTCTTGGCATCTGCTACCCCTCTACCCACCATGTTTACCACTGCACCCACCACGTCTTCATCGGCATCTCTAAGCATCTTAACCAGGCGTATCGTGGAGCGTATAGCTAGGGGGCTAGGAGTCGTTACTACCAGCGTCTCGACTCGGGGTATATAGCTGAGGAGGTCTAGGATCTCGTTGGATATGCCGGGCGGGGTATCTATGAAGAGGACGTCTAGCTCGCCCCACCGAGTAATAGCCAGGATCTCCTTGAAGGCTTCGTCGATCTCGCTGCCGCGGAGGGGCAGCGGGTTCTCACCGCTGTAGAACGCCACGGTCATGAACCTAACGCCGTGTACCTCGGGGGGCACGACCCCCTTCTCCTCCTCGGGCTTCACGGCCTCGGTGTCGACACCCAGCACTATGT
>QMWY01000034.1 GCA_003661865.1 Thermoprotei archaeon | reverse complement strand
TTTGAGAAGAGAATCGTTAGGGTGGTCCACGCGGGGGGAGGCCTAGTCCCGACCCGCAGAACCATACCCTGCATGGTGTGGAACGGCTTTGCGGTAATCGGCGATGCGGCGGCTACGGCGAACCCTGTTCACGGAGGGGGGATCGGATCGGGTATGCTCAGCGCCCATCTCGCGGCGCAGGCGATAGCCAGGGCGCTTGAGGAGGGGGAGGCCACGATTGAGAGGCTGTGGAGCTACCCTGTAGAGTACATGAAGAGGTACGGGGCGAAGCAGGCATCGCTAGACGTCCTAAGGATGTTCCTGCAGAAGCTGGGGAACGAAGACCTGCAGTTCATATTTGACACCGGGGCCGTCGGCGGGGAGGAGCTGCTCGATATAGGGTACAGGGGGGAGCTGAGGATGAGCATACTCACGAAGCTCAGCATAGGGCTTAGGATGCTTAGAAGGCCAAGCTTCCTAGCAAGGGTTGCGAAGCTCAAGGACTACATGGACAGGGCCCGCAACCTCTACTTGAGCTACCCGAAGACTCCTCAGGAGTACGAGAGGTGGAGAGCCGAGGAGAAGAGGTTCTTCGAAGAGTACCGCGGGTGGTTAGAGGGTTAGGGTACGCTGTAGGGCTGGTTTGAATGGGTCATCAGAATAACCCATCCAGGTACCCTAAGGGGTTTCACCTCTCATGTTCAACAACTTTCCTTACCACGGGGTCGAGGTCCATGTACGTGAGCCTGTTTATGATAGCTACTGCGGCGTGTATGGAGTCGAAGAACGTGAGATCGCTGTATCTCGCTCTAAGCTCTCCGGCGTAGGATAGGTGGTGCAGCGTAAGCTCGTAGTAGCGCGGCGTTGTGTAAAGGCTTATCGCCTCCTCCATAGCTCTAAGCACTTCGGCTATACTACTATCGTTCATACCCCTGCTCCTCAATATGAGCGATACCTCTACTGGGGCTGCTGGAGAGATACCTATCTCAAGCTCGCCCCTCCTAGCCCTAGCGAGGATGTCAAGAGCCCACCTATGGTTTCTATCATTAGGGTTAAGCGCCAGTAGAAAACCCGTTTCCAGGAGACACCTCCTTGCCATGACTGCCCAGCCTCTCCGTAGCGCTTCTCATAGCCTCTTGCTCGGCCTCAACGCGTAGCCTCCGATCGAAGGATAGTGAACCAAGAAGCCTAGCTAGCTTCTCAAAGGGATCCGTGCTCTTCTCAAGAACTATCTTGTTCCCCACAACGCTTAGTGTAAGCTCGTCACCAGGCGCTATATTTAGGGCAGTACGTACCTCCTTAGGCAGCGTTATCCTCCCCCTCTCATCAACTCTTACGCGAACACCCATATGCCCACCATACCATATATGTGGGTCCCACACTAATCAATATGTGGGCCCAGAAAAGTCCAAGGACACATCCTCTACATCTTACCATCGCGCCTCCAGCTACCTCGGTCGCCAGAGCTCTAGGAGCAGCATCCGCATCGCTGGAACCAGTAGCATTGATAACTCCTCTGCGCTGGGCTAAGAGGCACCTCGAAGCTTCTGGGGAAATGCATTAGAATCCTACTATCCGCATCCATGCCCTTCTCAGGAGCAGCTGTCCATCCTACGTTTCAGAGCTGTTGGTATGTACAGCGGCTATGGATATCCCAGCACTCCATCCCCTACACGTGTCCAGAACTAAACACTCTTCTCCTAGGCTCATCAACAACGCCTCTGAGAACCTCTAGGTGCCTAGCAGCCCCCTCAAGATCACCCTGTCCTCGTAAGGGCTCTGGCTACAAGCCCTAGCCCCCTCAGCTTTACCTAGGTTTTGTACCCGTCTCTTCCTACCCATAGGATCAGGCGAACATCCCTTAGGAGCGTCTTTAAGCTCCCTGAAGAGCCTGGCGTGGAGATCGCGTAGCCTCGCCGCCTCCTGCATAGATGCACCATCCTTAGCAACCCTACTCAATAAACGTAGCCTCGAGATGCAGGAGCGTGCTCAGTATTTCAAGTAGTTATTCTGAGAAATGCTGCGATAGAACGCCTCCTTAGCCTCCATAACCCCCTTCAAATACCCCCTACCTTTCCACGATATCCAGAGCTGATAAGCGTTACACGCTAGGCACCTTGACATCTCGAGGATGTCGATGTCTAGCCAACGGAGAGGGGGCAACCTCTATTCACCTTGTGAGACCGGGGTGCAATAACCTCTATACAGCACCTTTGTACAATGTAGCTAGGCCGTGACCTCCGCCCGGTTTAGATGCGTTGCGTCTAGGCGCTAGGGCTATACTAGCTTCTTTTTCGGCTGCTTTGGGGATCCCAGCGCTAAATACCCTCTTGGCGATCTACGGGTTAGCGGGTCTAGAGGGTTGAGCTATAGCAGGTACCGCGACTGGTATGATGAGGCGCTGGATGACCTAGCTGCGGCTGAGGATCTCTATAGGTTGGGTAGGTATAGCAAGGCGTGCTTCTTTGCTCACCAGGCGGGTGAGAAGGCGTTGAAGGCCCTGATGATCAAGAGGATGGGTAGGTACGATCCTATACACAGCGTTGCCGAGCTTCTGCGTAGGCTCGGCGAAGCTGTTGAGGTCCCCCCAGGGCTTGTTGAAAAGGGTGAGAAGCTGGATAGGCACTACATACCCTCTAGGTACCCCAATGCATGGCCCTATGGGGCGCCCTACAAACACTACAGGAGGGAGGACGCCGAGGAGGCGCTAGCGTGTGCAAGGGAGGTGGTTGGGTTTGTACGTAGAGAGATTGAGAAGGATCCTTAGGGAGGTACGTGCAGAGAACCTCCTCGAGGGTCTTGTAAACGTGGTTAGGGAGGTTATCGAGAGGTTCTCGCCGATAGCCGTACTGGTCACGGGCTCCCTAGCCCGGAAGAGGTTTGTTTACGGTATGAGCGACATCGATATCCTGGTGATAACCGAGAAGCCCGTAAGGGATAGGTTCCTGCTAAGAGCTGTTGAGAACACCGATGTAGAGATAACTATCATGAGCCTAGACGAGGTCCTGAAAGGTTTAGAAGCCGGTAACCAGTTCCTCAAGGACGCTGTTGAGAACGGCTTAGTTATCCACGGAGACATCGAAGGCATTGCCCAGATGCCTAGAGGCGGCAGATCCAGGTAAAGAATTGAGCAGCGCCATCGCCTAGCAGCTCATGTAGAGGGCGGCCCCGGGTTAGGCGAGTATGATGCAGCCCTAGTAGTTAAGTGAAGGAACTGTTCTAGAGGCTATTGGTGCAGCACTTGTATGGCGTTAGCAAGAGCTACCTTAGCAAGGTCATAAGGGATCTGCTGGAGGCGATCAGCGTAGTTCGCGAGGATGTCTCGAAGCCCTTCGAATCCTTATCGCGTGCTGAGAGGAGTGAGATAAGGTATTACATGATCGTTGTTGCCGAAGCGCTGATCGCCTTGGCTTACCACATAGTTAGAAGGGGTCTTGGTATGGAGCCCGAAACTCCTTCAAGTACTTTTCGAATACTGCTCGAGAAGGGATTAATGACTAGGGAGGAGTTCGAGGACGCCGTAAAGATCGTTAGGCTTAGGAATCTCCTCGTCCATAGGTACTGGGTTGTGGATGATAGGCTTATCTACGATAACGTGAGAAGGGATTTCAGGACTCTACTGAGCTTCGTAGAGAGGATCAGGCGTGTCTATGGGGTATAGGTACAGGTATTTCCGCGGCGGTAAGGATGCTGCTATGGCTAGGATAAGGGATCTGCTTGTTAGAGAGCCCCATGTTCTGCTCGCAGTGATCTTCGGGAGCTTCGTAGAGCTTGAGAGCTATAGGGATATCGATATAGCGATCTACTCACTGAAGAGGGACCTGGACTACTACCTAGGGCTTGGAGCGAGGCTAGAGCTCGAGCTGGGCATCCCCATAGATATCGTGCCTATAGACGAGGTTCCGCCCAGGTTCCGCTTCGAGATCCTGAGGAGAGGAGTAGTTGTAGTGGAGAAGATCCCTGGGCTCTACGAAGCCCTTCTAAGCCAGGCGGTAGACGAGCTCGAGCTCATGGAGCTTCTAGCAAGGGCTGGGTGATTAGCCTTTGCTACGTAACGAGGTCTGAAGCCCTACTTACATCTTTCAGAGGCGCCGTCTCCGTAGCCGTTACGCGGTAGGGGAGCGTGTTAGAGAGGTAGAAATAGGTCTAGTCCTCATCTCATCTACGGTAGGGTGGTTTTGCCTTTACCCAGTGAATGGGTTGAGAAGGCTAAGGTGCTATTCTCGGATGCCCGCCGCCACCTGGAGGAGGGGCGCTACAGGCTTACGTGCTTCGAGACTCAGCAGGTTGCAGAGCTCTATCTCAAGGCTCTCCTAGTCATGCTCACGGGCACTTATCCCTTCACCCATGACCTTGTGGAGCTTATCGAGGCGCTTAGGGACCTAGGGCTTAGGCCCCCTGAGGAGCTCTACACCTACGCCGATGCCCTTACACCCCACTACGCAATGGCTAGGTACCCGGGAGGAAGCCCGTGAGGTACGATAGGGGGCTAGACGAGAGGTGCTTGAGGTATGCAGAGAGGATCATCGGATGGGTTGAAGAGGCTTCTAAGGAGCTTGAGGAAGAGGCTTAGGAGCTCCAGCAGCCTCTTCAAGATCTACGTGGAGCGCCTCGCCCACGTGTACCCACAGGCAACGATAATGCTGTTCGGCTCCAGGGCCCGTGGAGACAACCTACCATACAGCGACTACGACATAGCCATTGTGCTACCCGACCACCTATGCGGAGACAAGCTTCAGAAAACCATCGAGGCCAGGTCGATGAAGCCCCGAGGCATAAGTGTCGACATAGTGATCCTCTGCGAAAGTGAGCTGAGAGACCCTATAGTGAGGAAGATGCTTGAGAAGAGCGTGGTGCTTTACAAACCTTAGCCAGAGGGAAGCGCCAAGGAGCTGCTAAGTGAGCGATTCGCAAAGGGTGTTCGATAGTATGGGGTCTCGGGCCTAGGCTCCGAGCCAGCCGTCGGGGCAGGGTTTGTGGTTGTGAATGGGCTCTACCCCAGCCTCTAATGCTTGGCATGCGAGAACCCTCCACGCATATGTATAGCCGCTGTGAAGCGCTTAGCGTGGCTCTTCCAAGGCTTTGCAACGTCTGCTCGGCGCCTGGGCACCCCATCTAAGGCTTTCTCCGAGGTTCCCTAGCCTTTGTGTACCGCTGCTTAGCGATACTCAGCGTTAGGGCCATGCTTATGGCTACGGCGGCTGCGGCTAGTATGAATGGTAGGCGGGGGTTCGCCTCCGCTACGAGCCCTGCTACCACCGGCATGGCCATTCCTACGAGCCTTCTTGCCGTGGCTAGGAAGCCTAGCAGTGCTCCTCTATGCTCCTCAGGTATAGAGGCGAATAGCACGTCCATGAAGAAGGGGTCCATGGCTGCGTACCCAGCAGAGGCTACTAGGGCTGCTAACAGTGCTGTTTCGACCCGTTGTGAAAAACCTAGTAGGAGGTCTGCTACGGCCACGAGCCCCATTCCCAGGGCAACCATGGATGCGCCGCGCTCCCTACCCATGCTGAGGATCGCGGGTGAGACGAGGACTACGGGGATCGCTGCGAAGGTTTCGTAGAGGGCTAGCCCTAGCAGGGGGTTCCTAGCGATCTCTATGAACAGGTTGGCCACGATCAGGGGCTGGCATAGCTCGAAGCCTATACCGAAGACTATAACGGCCATGGCCATCCTCAGAAACGCCCTTGGGACCGTGCGGGGTAGTAGGGGCTGGGAGAGCTCTAGCCTCCTAGCACCGATCCTCGGAAGCCATAGCGCAGCGAGAACCCCTAGAGCAGTAGATGAAGCTGCGAATACGCCAAGGGAGAGGATCTGAGCCTTAGTACTGCTTAGCGCAACCGCTAGCACGTACCCTATTAGGGGGTAGGACGCCAGCTGTGCTAGGTAGGGCACCAGGTTGTGTAGCGCAAACGCCTTCTCCCGGATCTCCTCTGGGTACACATCGTACTCGTAAACGGCGAAGACGGGGTAGAAGCCCCTTGCAAGCCTCTCAACAACAGCAGCCGCGACGATGAGTAGCAGAACCCCTGCTAGGAAGCCGTACATGTACACAAGGTAAGCCACCCCTTCAACAATGAATATCAGCGAGATGAACGCTACGGGCTCTGCCCTATCAAGAGCCATACCAACAACAGCATTTACACCAGCAGCGATAGCGGAGGCGATGGTTAGCACAGCACCAGCCTCACCAACATCTAAACCTGCTACAAGCATGAGGTAGGGTATGAGCAGCCATACGAAGAGGATAGGTGTGGATAGCGCCTGTAGCACGATATACCTCTTCGCAGCGGTGGGGAGCCTACCCCAGTACTCAGCAACACCCCTAAGCAACACTGAGCACCTCAGGGGTTCACAAGCAGCTGGCCACCATGTACAATAACAGGTGTATTTAAAAATCAGTCGCCGCATCCTGAGTACTCAAGAGCTCTCGGTGCCGAAGATAGGTGTAGGGGTGCTCCTTCCACAAGGTGCTGAAGGGTGTTGAGGAGTGCCTGTGTTGGCCAATGATGTATCGGTTCTGCTAAGGGAGTTGGGCTGGCGTGTTAGGTATGTTCTCCATAGGGTTATCGAGGACTACAATGCGTGCTACCGTGTTGTTTACCGTGGGAGGGTGATTGCACCCCCGGCTGCTGATAGGCTTGGTATACCGCTGAACGAGATCTGGCTCTCCGAGAGGCTAAGGGGTTTCGAGAAGTACGTCCTATTCCACGAGCTTAGGGAGATCATGTATAGGTACCAGGGCCACGATGTTGACGAGGCACACCTCCTAGCAAGAGTTGATGAAGCCTTGGTGTTCTGCAGCGATCAGAGGTGGATAGAGTACTTCAGGAGGTTCCCCGACTCCACAGCACCGCTTAGATGCATTCAGGAGCTGTGCAACGCTATAAGCCGGGGTGCCAGTGATAGGGAGGTCCTCTACAGGATGCTTGCTGAGTGTGCGGATAGGCAGGTGCTACGCCGTGGCCATGGTTCATAGGTTTAGAGGTGTAGAGGTATCGGCCCGGCATTGGCTGGTGGATGAGCTGAGCAGACCAGGAAAGGTCAGGGAGATAGACTGTTGATGAGAATGGCCTCCTCACGGAGCACCTGCGGGTCATCCCCCAGCCGGTACCGCGGACCCCACTCGGAGGCCCGGTAATCTCCAGCAAGTTACTACCTTCAGTGCCATGTATAAAGCTTTCTACACGTTTGCCTCAGGCAGGACCATCTTAAACGTCTACGTCTATACGGCGTCTTCCCACCTAGACATCCATTGCGGCCCCGAAACCATATTTTGTGGAAAAGTTTATATATGGTTAGGCCTGCAGCCTAACCTAGGGTGCTGTTGAGGTGGTTCATCGAGGATATAGGTGGTGTGCTTATCGATCCGCGGACATTGATAGCTGTGTCGCGTGTTGAGAAGAGGGGTCTGGGGGAGCCGCTCATCTTTGTCGTGATGTTTAGCCTGGCGATCGCTGCTTCGATCCCTACACCCATGGTGATGCTGATATCCATGTTCCTACCATTCGAGCTGGCGACGGCTGCCTATGCGCTGTCGCTCGCGCTTGGGCTTCTCGCAGGGCTCGTGCTCTGGCTGGTCGACACGGCGTTGATGTACGTTATCTCGAGGCTTCTCGGAGGCTCCGGTAGCTTATCGGAGGTGGCGGCTGCTGTTGGGTACAGCTACGCCGCTACGTGGCCCATCGCCTTATGCGGGCTCCTATCCCTGGCCACGGGCTGGTTAACGGAGATGTTCCTCCTCATGGTTGGCGCCGCTGTTGAGATCGTGTGGAGGTGGTACGTGCTCTCCCACGCCCTTAGCGAGGCGTGTGCCTACTCAGCGCTGAGGGGCCTGCTAACGCTTGTGCTCGCGAGGATCGTGCTTCTAGCGCTGCCCGTGGCCCTCGGGCTGGCCTCGATCGCTGTGGTGCTGGGTGGGGCTCTATGGAGGTGAGGCTGGTTCTAGGGCTAGCGGTGTTTATCGTAGCGCTGCTCTCGATAGCGCTACCACCGGTAGCCTACGTCACGAGCCCCCATAGGTACAGCTTTGCCGAGTGGCTGTGGAAGGCATTGCAGGAGATCCCGGGCCTACCGCCCATGGATATGGAGTCGGTGAAGAGGCTTGGTGAGAAGCAAGTCCTGCATGGGGTCTCGAACATAGTGATAGATGCTGTGTCCAGCGCCCTCTCCGTAGAGAACGGCCCGGGTGTGTGCTACCTATACCGAGGAAGTTCAAGAGTGGAGATCAGCGGCGGCTCAGCATCGCTGTATATACAGGGTGGGAGGCTCCTGGCGGAGCTCACCAACGTATCTACACTCGCGGTTCGTGGGCGTAGCAGCGTCGTCACCCTTGAGGAGGTAGGGGTTGGCAGCCTCGTACTCGACCTAGGCTCATCTATAGCACGTCTAGAGGACGCGGTTGTTGCTGGGAACCTATCCGCAGAGCTCCTCAACTCTTTGCTGAGGGGCCGCCTAAGGCTTGAGAGAGGCGTTGGGAAGGTGTCGCTAAACCTCACCAACTCCATGCTAGTACTGGAGCTGTCCCTTCCCCCAGGTACCGGCGTAGATATTGTTGAGAAGGGGGTCTCCGGGTGCTCCACAAGGATCAAGGCGCCTAGCTGCGGATCAGGGCTTCGGTGCGTAGTTATCGAGCTTATCTGTAGGAGCAGCGTTGTGGATATAGAGGCTGCTAGTGGGTAGCTATGCTCCTGGAAGAGCGGCTCCTCATCAGCGATGCTGCACAGGTAGAGAAGGTGCTTAACGCCCTCTCCAGCCGCGCCAAGCTGAGGATCCTGAGGATCCTCTACGAGAAGGGGGGCGCCACCGCTAAGGAGGTGGCCGAGGAGCTGGGGGTGAAGATACCCACTGTTCTCGAGCACCTACAGGAACTGGTTGCTGCAGGTGTGGTCGCTGTTGATGAGGTTGCTAGGGGCGGTAGGAGGGCCAAGGTCTACAGGTTGAGGGCGAGGAGGATAGTTATCGAGGTGGACCTCGCAAGCTACACCGAGAAGGAGAGGAGGGTCCTGGAAGAGCTGCTGAAGAGG
>QMWY01000033.1 GCA_003661865.1 Thermoprotei archaeon | reverse complement strand
CCACCACAGCCAGCCCTGCCTCCCGGGGTATACATGGGGGTATGCACCCCATTACAACTCCCATGTAATCCGCCTTGATGCCCATACTCTTGAGCTCGCTGGCAAGCCTATGCGATAGGCTCTGATGCTGCGCCGTCGAGTATATAGCAATACTTCCAGCACCGCGCTTCTCAGCAGCCTCGAGTAGATCTCTGCTACGTAGCCTTACGGTACCCACATACTCGGCAGGTACGAATAGTGCTGGCACTCTTGGGCTGTACAGGGGGTACTGCACATGGCCTACATGTATGAGTAGATCCGCCTTAACGGTCCTTAGACCCTCCTCGTCAACTAGGCATGAGCCGTGAGCTGGATTCAGGCTTATAATTACCTCAACTCCTTCGGCACACCTGCTGATCTTATCAGCGAGAAGCTCGCTACACCTCAGGAAGCCTTCGGGCAGCTGGATCAGGACCCTTTTAGCGCTCCGCCTACGGATGGCGCTGCATATAGTATCCAGGGAGAAATCGTACTCCTCACAAAAGCTCCGCATACCCGTAGCTTAGCCCGCCCTAACGGGCTGCTTCAGCACGATCCGCGTTTTTACGGGTAGCTTCGACGCTGCCCTTCTAAGAGCCTCCTTCGCAGCATCTATGTGCTGCCTCTTAACCCTAACCTCGATTATCTCGGTGCCTATGTCTACCCTTGCCGCAACCCCCACGGGTTTGCCGAAGGCCAGCCTCATACCCTCCTGCAGCCTGTCAGCTCCTGCGAATGCCATCATCTTATGCTCCCTGATCACATGATGGGGGTAGGTTCTGATTATCAACATGTAGTTCTGATCGCCAATAGTCCTGCTCAGGTACTTCGAAGCCATTAGCCTAGCCGCCTCTAGCGCGTTGTGCCTAACCGTCGCCTTCTCTAGAGCCATTAGGACCAGCACTGTATCGGCATCAACGTGGGGATTGCCCATTACATACTTGACTATCTTAGGGGGCGGCACCCCATGTATGTACTCCTTGCGCGTATATGGAGGCTTATCCTGGTGGGTGTAGCAACGCGCCGGCTTCAGCGGCATAGCCACTCCCTAGGCTTCATTAGGTTCTTCGCAATGCTTAAAAACTTTCCTTTCTCTTGGCGCTAGTCAACGCCTGTGCGCATCTACGGAAGAACACTGTTAGGACCCCTGCCTCAGCTCTTGATAGGGGGTAGCACTTCAGGGCACGTGTTAACGAGGTTAGCATCTGGCTCCTCTGCCTCTCATCGGAGGCAGCAGCATCCACAGCCCTCGCTACGTAGCGCACGAGGATCTCCTCCTCCCTCTCCGAAGTCCTTTCAACACGTTCAATGGATTTCGCGCTGCTCCAAGAGGTGAACACAACGTAAAGCGCTATGGCAACAGCGTGACTAAGGTTTAGAGTTGGGTACTCCGGGTTCGCAGGTATATGGACTGTGTATGTACACATAGAGAGCTCGTCGCGTGTTAACCCAACACTCTCCCTACCGAACACTAAGGCTGCTCTTCTCCCCCGCGCGATCCTGGCGAACTCCTCTATCGTCACCGCATGCCTAAGGGTATCTCCAGGCCCGCCTACTATGGCAGTGGTACACCCGGAAACTTCTACTCCTTGGAGCGCGGCCTCTAGGTCATCAACGACCAATACCCTTCCACGCCTAAGGTACTCAGCGCCGTGCGCTGCGAAGCGAACCACTGTATCGGAATCGTACCTCACCTTAGGCTTTACAAGAACTAGCTCCTCTACGGAGAAGTTCCGGCAGAGCCTAATTATGAAACCCAGGTTTATCTCTCCCTCAGGCTCTACCAGCACCACCCTTAGCATCATACACAGCCTCGAGAAGTAGTAGCTCTTCGAAGAAGAACTTCTTTCTATCAACCACGCGCACTACGAAACCCATGCGGGTGAGCCTCCGAACAGCCTTATCAACATCACCCAAGCTACTAAGAACGAATACGAAGACGCCGCCACGCCTTAGTATACGGGGTACGCAGCTAGCAACTTCTAAGAACACCTCTACACCACCCTCACCCCCACTCCAAGCTATGCCCGCCCAGCCCTCGTCCCTAACTGGCAGGTATGGAGGGTTGAAGACCACTAGATCAGCCTTCACGTAGATGAGAGGGGATAGCCCGTCTCCCTGCACAACAGCGTATAGGCAGGGCGCATCGGACTTCTTCAGGTTAGCAATAGTCGATGCAACGGCATCTGGCGATAGGTCTAAGGCTATCACTTCGCGGCAGACCGAGCAGAGCTCAATCGTAAGGATCCCAGAGCCACAACCTACATCTATGGCGAGACGGCATCCCCTACCCCCCAGCCTCTTAGGAAGAGCTTTTTCAATATAGTTAGCAAGCATGTAGCTGTCGTCTGAGGGCTCGTAAGCATCACCCAGAACCACGTACTGAACGTTGTGAAGAGTGAAGACGCCCGTTACCTCCTTCCTAGGCATGTATACGCGATCGAAACAATATCCTCCACCCCTAGTTCGTAAACCCGCTTCTCTCTAAGATGATCATCAACTGTGCACTCCCCAAAGCACCTCGCCAAAGCAGTCCTTAACTTCCTACGCCTGAAGCTAAACAGGCACCTACCCACATCCTCTATAAGCCTAGCCGTTGAATCGTAAGGTCTAACCCTCTCCATAACCACGACTGCCGAGTACACCTCAGGCTCGGGGTAGAATGAGCTTGGTGGAAAGATCCTCAGAATTCTCTTCCTAAAGAGGTAATTCGTTATGACCGTCAACCTACCATACTCTTTCGTACCGGGCCTCGCTATCAACCTATTAGCAACCTCAAGCTGCACTGTTAGGCACGCCTTCGGGGTACGGCTCCTAGCTATGGCGAGCAGCAGGTCCGACGTTATGTGGTAAGGTATATTGCCTACAACTGGTAAGCGACTACACAACACCATCTCCCGCGCATCGCCAACTACTACGTGAAGGATCTCAGAGCCCATACTCTTCTTTAGAAAAGTCGCGAGCCTCTGATCAATCTCAATGGCGAGAACTTCGATACCCCTATCCAGGAGTGCTTTGGTTAAAGCACCTAAGCCTGCACCTACCTCAATGACCGGTCCGTGCCATTCGTTACAGGTATCCGCAATGGTTCTGATGAGCTCGGGATCAACCGTGAATGACTGGCTAAGTTTCTTACGAGGCCTTAGACCAAGTTCCCTGAGCACCATTCGGGTCCAGCGTATGAGTTCCCTTCGCGAGTTTATAGGTGGGCTACCAAGGTTTGTCATACTGCGTTATCTTGTAGAGGTATTCCAGGTAGTTGAGCCTTATAACGCCTGGGCTCTCCGGATAAGGATCTACGAATATGTAGTACTTCTCCCTTCCCTGAAGCTCAAGCACGATCCTATCAACTATTAACTTGACGGGATCGTTAATCCTTGTCCTGGACTGTATCTCCTCAAACGATTCAAAGGGTTTCTTCTTCCGCTCCTCGAGTATTATCTTCAGGGTCTTTTTCCCTATACCGGGTAGAAGCTCAAGGCTATGAAGCCGGATGTTTATTGGGCGCGCCTGGTTGAAGAACTCTACAAACACCCTCTCCTTCTCAACAACTATGTCCCTAAGAAACTTCGGGAGGTTGGAACGCGCAACTGACGAAAGCTCATCGTAACTAAGCCTATCAGCAACTGGATGCCCCGGGAGCTCCGGCTGAGGAGCTATGGGCACGCGCTCACCTATGTTAAGCGGCATATTCTTAAGGGGCAGGATCTCTACAAGCGCGAAGAACTTCGTGCCCAGGGCTTGGGCTATCGCTCTAGTCCTATGCTGGGCATGCCTATCATACGGGTTACCGAAAGGCATGTAATCGAGTACTACTGCGAACTCGTCCCTTACCTTAGGATACCTAGGCCTTCTACCATGTCCCCTGGGTCTCACTAGCGCCTACCCCTATCTCCTTTTCAGAAACTCCGGTGTTTTCATAGGAGACGCGTTTTTAATAAATACATATGGCTACTTCCCCGTCAGCGGACAGTACTCGTCAAGCAGCTCCAGCACCCTGTTTAGCACATCCTCATCGGGAACCCTGCTCTCAAAGACCAGCAGAGTTCTCAGCTCATCAAGAACCCTCGGTCTGATATTTATTATCATCGCAGCCGTTATGCGCTTAAAACCCATAGAGGTGAGCTCCTCCATAAGCCTCTCTGCTGCTCCCTCTGAGCAGTATGAGAGCTTCTTAACATGCTCATAGACCGATTGCAATAGATTCGAAACCTTCTCCCTACGCCTAATCTCTTCTTCGAGAAGTCTCTTGACTATGGGTATGGGTATCTCTGCATAGCTAACAACTTCGTATGACAACAACCACCACCGCTCTTAAACGCCCTTAACCACCGCTCTTTCTAAGGGCCTCTAACATTAACTTACGAGCCTTCTTCGAGAGCTGGGCCAGCTCCCTTAGTCTCTTAACCATAGACTCTACCCTTTCACTAACCTGGAACGCCGGCCGCATATGCTCAGGGAGTAGAAAGAGCTTCTTAACCTTCCCCCCGACCCTTACCTCCACCTCATACGCGCGCCCTCTCTTTCCCACAACCACCCCGACCTTCCCATGATACCTGCGATGAGGCATTGCCTTATGCACCGCTGGGTCCGCCACTATGTAAACCCTATCACCCACCCTGTACTCTATCATTATCCTGCTTAGTGGTGGAACCCCGCCGCGCTCTCTTACCCGCTTACGTAGCAGCTTCTTAGTCCGGTGCCTTAAACCACGGGGCGGCTTAACCATCTCTTCGCACCACAATCTGCCTCTTTCACATACCTCATAAAGGTCTTGAGCACCCGGCTATAACTGTTTATGAACGTAGAGCACATCAAGCTCAACACAGCGCGCATCAGTATCCAACACCTCTGCAAAGCTAGGCATTGTCCTACCCTTATCCCCATCGACCAGCTCCTTGACGTAGAGCCCGCCTTCGCACTTTATCAGCGCCGTGAATACGTGAGGCGCCAGTACACGCGCTTTAACCTCATAAACCCTGCGTACCCTTACAACATCCTTCTTCCTCCTAAGGATTCTCAAGGGAGTTCTCTGCGTTACCAACCTATCCTTGAACACTGCCTCAAGCTCTTCCATGTCTCTTATGGATAGCTCTCTCCCCGTCACCACTACAGCGCGGTAGATCTTGTAGCTTGTACGCCCAGATTCCTTAACTCTACGCACAACATCCCTACGCACACCCATCAGCACGCGGAAGCGGAGCCATCTAGTATACGAGTTGAGCACACGCTCGATCTCGCTAAGCGGAACCTTTCTCCTAGGCTCCCTGAACTCTATGACAAGGGGTCTTCCACTCCCAAGCATGCGTACATCAACATCCTCGCGCCCCGCAGCATGTATGACAACATCGCTTGAGCCTAGGAGGTCCGCAGCGGCTTTACACGCATCATAGAGCGATAAGGGGTACCTCCTAGCACCATTGCGGGTGTACCAAGGCATCTGGGAGATCCTCCTCCCCAGCTTCCAGTAGACCGCGAGGAGGAGAAGCGCTGGTCTCTCGACATGCACAGCCCCCCTCTCCATATCGATCACAAATATTGCTTCGGGATGCTCGAAATCGGGTTCAGCGCCCGTGATGCTGCGAACAGCCTTGCCTATAACCCTCTTAAGCTCACTCTTCACAGACTCCCAGGTATCGATACCCATCTCCTCTACCACTTCCCGCTCTCTTCTAACCACTTCCCTAGGAGGCCTCACCCCCACAAGGAACGTTGATACGCCCTCGCTCTTGATGACCTCGGATATAGCACTGGTGTACCTACCTATCCAGCTCTCTATATCGCCTCCACAGATGTAGCATCGGGTATTGGGCTCCACATCGACCGATAGCGCCCGGCATATCTCGCGGTACTCCGCCCCTAAGTTCCTGCATAAGAGCTTTAGCTCTTCAGGACTGCTTAAGCCACGCCTAACCCTATCATGGACTGTCATCAGGGCAGCTATCTTCAACGCCCTGCCGCGCTCCGCATTATCGAGACCCCTGCCTAGCTCTGCAAAGAGCCTGCCTAAGCACCTATCGCAGAGCGGATACCTCTTCAGTACGCGTATAGCACGCTGAATAGGGTCCTCGTAAGGCACACCTTATCCGCCCAGCGCTCAGCCCAGTTTGGAGAGGTCCAGCCCAGGGATCCTTAGGCGCCTATGCCTCCTGATCTGCCTCATCATGCGTTGAACAAGGTTGTGGTACTTAAGCAGCTCCCTCACATCCTCAACAGTAGTCCCTGAACCCCGGGCGATCCTCTCCATACGCCTTCGGTCTATTATATTGGGTCTATCCAGCTCCTCCATAGTCATAGAGTCCATTATGGCTAGCCACTTACGCATCTTCTCCTCGCTAAGCTTGAGCTGCTCATCGCTAAGCGGCAGCAGTGATAGCCCGGGGATCATCTGCAGGATCTTCCCTAGAGGCCCGAGCCTTTTTAGGGCAAGTATCTGTGCGTAGAGGTCGCGTAACGTAAGCCTCCCGCTGGCTATAGCATGGGCAACCCTCTTCTCCACAGCCTTGCTTATATCGAGCGACCTGAACTTCTCTATGAGTGTCTCGAGGTCTCCTAGACCAAGAAGCCTTCCGACGAACTTGCAGGGGTTGAACACCTCTATCTCAGGGATCTTCTCGCCCGTTCCAACAAACTTTATGGTAGCTCCCGTAACGGCAACCGCTGATAGAGCCCCGCCTCCGCGTGCACTTCCATCCAGCTTTGTAACCACAATGCTGCCTATGGGCGTGGTCTCATGAAACCTCTTGGCTAGGTCATACGCCTTCTGCCCCATAGTGGCGTCTATCACCAGCATAACCTCGTTAGGCTTTACGACCTTGGCGAGATCTCTCATCTCGTCGAGGAGCGCCTGCTCATCACCGTAGCCATGCCTACCAGCCGTATCAACTATCACTATGGTGCAGCCTCTCGACCTCGCGAACTCGAGGCACTTCCTAGCAATAGCTATCGGGTCCTTCTCGTTAGGGTCTCCGCAGAAGGGCACGTCGATGCTATGAGCGAGCTGCTGTAGCTGCTCGTAGGCAGCGGGCCTATAGGTGTCAACTGTTATCAGGCAGGGTCTGTAGCCGTACTTCTTATAGAGGTAAGCTATCTTAGCGGCAGTCGTTGTCTTACCTGAGCCTTGGACACCCACAAGCATTATAACCCAAGGCGTCTGAGGAGGAAAGATCGACGGGGTTTTATCCCCCCCGAAGAGCTGGGCAAGCTCGTCGTACACGATCTTTATGAACCACTCCCTACGGGAGACGTATGGGGGAGGAGCCTCCTTTAAGGCGCGTTCACGGATCCTGCGGGTTAGAGTGAAAACGAGCTTGACATTCACATCTGCTCTCAGCAGCGCTTTCTGAAGCTCTCTAACGAAGTTCTCAACAGCTACCTCGTAAGGTTCTCTACCCTTGATGAAACGTGCTACAGCACTTCGCAGGTCTGATAGGAGCCTCATAGCCCTACTCCTTCACCCTCACAATCATGCGCTTACCCATAACCACCCAGTACTCCACCTCCTTCCCCGGCTCTAACCTAGAGGCTATCGCCGGATCGCTGGGCTTATCGACCTCGAAGGTCTCGTAGGTCTCTAGATCCATTATCTGGACCTGATCCCCTATGAGGGCTGTTACCTGCCCAGCCCGCTTCTCTATTATGGGTACCTCAACTCTCTGGCCTACGGGCCCTACCAAAGTCTTCCTAGAGCCGCTGAAGAGGCATATAGCTGTTAGGTGCACTTTTGCGCTACCATGCTTACCTGTCTTTGCTCTTGAGACCTCGACCACTCTACAGGGCTCACCATCTATAACCACATAGCTACCACTCTTGAGCTGCCCTAGTTCAGCGTACGTTATGCTCATTTCACCCATCACCTCGTAGACCCATTAAGCAAGGGCAGATAAAAACGCTGCTGAGTAGTAGCGGTCAAGGAGATGAAGATGAGCAAAGCGGCTGAGAGGTTCGCTACTGGTCTTAGGAGGTGTATGGACGTACCCGCTGAGAGCACCCGTCAATGCGTTGAGGTCATGTACAACCTCTTCACGGAACTCATAAAGGGCCTTGCTAACGACTTGGGCACTCCAGAGGCAAGATATGCCAAGCGTTCAGGATACTGGAATGTGGAGATGCTAGACGAAGCGATAGATAAGATAGCGGATGCCTACTGGAGCATATCCCACACCCTCATAGAGTCGTGGGATAACTTGTGGGAGCTTTACCTCACTAAGGAGCCTGAGGCTTCTGAGGTCACGGATCTGTACCGTGAGCTAGAAAGGCTCGCTCAAGAGCTCCTCAGCAACCGCCCTTCTCAACGTAGTAGAGGTAGCAAGTATAGGGCTAGGGGTAGAGAGTAACCCTACATATGGGGCCCTCGCCATAACCGATCTCGTCAGACCTTGCCATAAGAACAGCCCCCACAAGCTCCGATAGAAATCCTTGCCATAACCTCTTCGCAGATGGGCACGCCCTACCCGGTGGATCTACCCAGCTCTCAACCTCTATCACATAGCTGTCGTGCCAGGTTCTTATGTATGCGACGCTTCCAAGCCCGAGTAGCTTGAATAGCAGTGTAGCCGCACGCACCATATCCTCAACAACGCCCCGAACATTGTTCCTATACCACCTAGCGATTTCCGCACCATAGCGCCTCATCTGCCTATCTATTATCCCCTCCCACACACTTTCAAGCCTATCAAACGCCTCTTCCTGTAAATGGATGTATTGCTCTCTGCGTAGCAGGATCATTTCCTCGCCACCGATCATAGGAGGCCCACCTCCGCTCCAGAACCACAAGCCACGCACCTCCTCTGCAATCGCATCCACGGATTCAACTCCTCCTAGTGCTCTAAGGTGTTCTGCAAGCTCTCTTACATCCTTGTTGCTCACTCTAGTAACCGCAACCACGAGGGCTTCTGCACCCAACCTCTGCACATGTAACGATAGCACCTCTCCACGAGAAACGATCTCTTCTACGACCCTAGGTAGCACTGCAGGACTTCTCAACCTTACCTCAAAGCCTCAGATGCTACAATGTCGCATCCCCGTTAGCATTATGAAGGAAACGACCCATGCTCT
>QMWY01000032.1 GCA_003661865.1 Thermoprotei archaeon | reverse complement strand
GCCGCAGGGACTGCCCGTTCCGCAGGGTGTGCATGGGATGAGGACCCTAGTGGTATCGGGCCACGGGGTTAGGCTAAGGGTCTCCAAGGGGGTCCTAGTGGTTGAGCACAGCGGTGGTAGGGAGGCGGTGCCCCTAGCAGAGCTTGAGAGGATCGTGATCGCCACGGGAGGGGTGTCGGTGACGAGCAGCTTCGTGAGGAAGGCGCTGGGGTACGGCATAGATATAGTGTTCCTGGACAGCCGGGGGGTTCCGATCGCTAGGCTCTACCCGCCGTGGATCACGAGGACTGTTGAGAGCAGGAGGGCGCAGTACCTAGCCTACGCGGATACCCAGCGCAGAACAGCTATAGCCGTCGCAATAGCGGCTGCGAAGCTGGGGAACCAGGCGTCCTACCTGAGGTACCTAGCGAGGAGGACCGGTGAGAAAGGGCTTGGGGAGGAGGCGTCGAGGATAGGGGACTACGCCAATCAGCTCTACCGGGTTGCTGGGGAGCGGGACTGGGGCGTGGCGAGGCAGCGGATCCTCTCGATAGAGGGCAACGCCGCCCGTATCTACTGGGGCGCCTACGCAACCCTCCTCCCAAGGGACCTCGGGTTCCCGGGGAGGGATAGGGACTCCGGAGACCCGGTGAACACGGTGCTGAACTACCTCTACGGCATCCTCTACGCAGAGGCGTTCAAGGCCCTTGCAAGGGTTGGGCTCGACCCCTACGCAGGGTTCCTACACAGCGATAGGAGCGGGAAGCCCGTGCTCACCTTCGACTTTGTCGAGATGTTCAGGGTGAGCGCCGTCGACAGCCTAGCCATGAAGCTCCTCCGCCAGGGGTACAGGCCCGTGGTGGAGCAGGGGCTCCTGAACCACCCCACCCGCGCCTTCCTAGTGAAGGAGTTCTACAGGTGGCTTGAGCGCAGGGCCCGTCCATGGACCTGGAGCCGCTCCATAGCCCTTGGAGAGGCCCTCTACACCTGGGCATCGGCCCTGGCCAAGTCTCTGAGAAGCGGCTCCGAGTTCCAGGGCTTTGTAGAGAGGTGGCCCTAGGTGATGGTCCTAGTCGCCTACGACATATCCAACGACGCCATGAGGAGCCTGGTAGCTAGGCGCCTCCTAGCAATGGGGTTCTCGAGGATCCAGCGCAGCGTCTTCGTTAGGCGGGGTAGCTACGCCGTTGCTAGGGACGTTGCTAGGCTCCTAGCGAGGCTCGTGGACCCGTCGAGCGATAGGGTACACGTGATCGTTGTTCAGGACAGGGACTGGGGCTCGAGGATAGTGATCGGGGGTGAGGGGGTTGATGAGGCTGGCCCCGTACACCTCTTCTAGGCCCTTCGTAACCCCGCTCATGGTTAAGGAGTACGTCTACTGCCCAGCCATACCCTGGATCCAGTGGAACTACGGTGTTGAGCCCGAGCCCACCCCCAGCATGGAGGAGGGGTCGGGAGCCAAGGTGCCTAGGCTGAGCGAGGTCGCCGACGAGGTGGGGCTCCCGGAGCCCCGGCGCTTCGAGCTCTTCATAGTGGATAGGGTCCATGGCATCTCGGGAAGGGTCGATGCCGTTGGTGGTTCGTGTAGGAGGGGTTTCGGGGTCCTGGAGTACAAGGCGTTTCCGCGTAGGAGGGTCAGGCACTTCAGGGCCCAGCTCCTCGTATACATGCTCATGGTCAACACGGTCCTGGGCCCGGTTAGGAAGGGGCACCTAGTCGTTGGGGATAGGCACCTTGTCATCGAGGCTACGGAGGAGGTTCTCGGAGAGGCGGAGCAGCTGGTGGAGGCTACGAAGAGGGTTATCCACAGACCCGATCCGCCGCCCGTACACGTCGTCGAGGCTAAGTGCAGCTACTGCCTACTCCGCAAGGTGTGCCCGGTGCGCAGCGGGGTCTACGCCTAGAGGTACATGAGCATGAGCCTTAGCCACGGCGTTGGGTAGAGCCCCTGCCTAGGGCCCCGCACCTCTACAAGTCCCATCCTCCTGAACTCGGCCACGTAGTTCCTAACAGTCTTCTCGCTCTTCCCAAGGGCTCGGGCCAGGTCCCCGGGTGAGGCGCCGGGGGCCTCAGCAATTGTTCTGAGAACCCTTCTCCTCTCCGCAGAGAGCCCACCGCCCATCACAACCCTTACCATCTCTAGGGGTATGTGCATCTCGGGCGCGTCCTCGCGCTCGGCAACCGCGTAGAGCCTTACGGACGCCCGGGTGCTATGGATGAGCAGCGCGGTTATCGCCAGCACAACCACGCTCCTCATACCCCCGCTCACATCAGCAACCACGCGGTCAAACCCCTGGAGAGCCTCGGCGATCCTAACAACTGCTTCCCCCGGGCTAGAGATGTCTACAGGGACCATGCGGGGAGCCGGAAGCCTTACACGGTCGCAGAAAGAAGCGATCTCCCCAAAGGCTACGTGGACAGCCCTCACAACAGGTTCAGCAGTGACAACCACGATCCCCTCAACATCCCGCACCCCCTGAAGCCTCCTTATAACGTGGTCAGCGTGGAACCCCAGGGTGAAGAAGTATAGGGGCAAGTCCCTACCCAGGAACCCACTGCTCCTAGCATAGAGAAAAGCGTTCCGTCAAACCCCACCTATCCCAGCGCCTCTTTAACTGCTTATCCAAGTTAGGGCTCCCAGAGGCTGCTTTAGATAGAATAGCTATGCGGCACAGCGCTGCGAGGAGCAGAGAGGACCGTAGTGCAGCAGTCGCAAGGCGGTTGTGATGCCAGGAGAATTACATGAATATAGAGAGGTCCCTCCATAAAGAGCCTTGGCTAGCAGAGGCCACTGATCTACAGAGCTGGTGACCCACTGTTCACAACTCCTGGGGTTGCCGCCAAACGTTTTCGGTATTCCCCATAGAAGGCTCATCTTTAACGTGGTTGTACATAGGCCCGTGGCTCATAACAGCTTATGCAATCTGGTAATCAGGGGCTAGTTAATCAAATGTCCTAACAGCTGAGCCTGCTCCGTGTACGTAGCCCCTTGTTCATCTCAGTGAACACTTCTTTCCCTTTAACAACTTTCTTTAGGTTCGACTACGTATAACCATCTAAGACCCCGATCGTTTCGCCATAGTGATTGAAGGCTTGGATTACTATACTTTGGTTACGGAGCTTATACGCTAACCTTACTTCAGTTCCACGTACTAGAGATGAGAGGAAGGCGTATTAGTGCTCGTTTGACTGTTCCCTTCATTGGACTGCGTCAGTACATTGGCCGCGGAGCAGCCTCGCAACGCGCGGCCGGAGCAACGTCCCGATCTGGGTGGTTAAAGTGGCTAGGATAGTTCTAACAGCGGATAGGGCTGTATTCACAGACTTCAGCGGTGCGGAGCCTCTTGGTTTTGGGCTATGCATACCCTACAGGCTCGTACCGCGGTTCGTTGAGTACTGGGTGCTCGCACCACCCGTACCAGCAGGTGATGGGGGTAGGGCTATCTTCGCACCCTACCCTCTCTGCAAGGTTGAGGCATCTCTCTTAGCAGCAGGGTTTAGACGCAGTGATGTGATCATAACCCCTCCTGAGAAGCTCGAAGGTGTTGTCAGTAGCGATACCGAGGTTGTCGGCGTACACGTTCTAGACCCCCAGGGGCTAGCACCCGTGTCATGGACGCTGCGCGTGCTTATGGGAGGCGGCGAGACGTGTACCCAGTACGAGTTCGAGAGGCTGATGATGAGAGTTCTGCAGTTGAAGAGGAGGTACAGGTTCAAGGTAGTTGTTGGCGGCCCTGGTGTGTGGCAGCTAAGAGGCCTCGAGAAGAAGTTTGGGATCGATGTCCTGTTCGAAGGTGAGGCTGAGATCACGTTTCCGGTGCTCATCTCCAAGATTCTGAAGGGTGAGGAGGTCCCGGGATACGTGGTAGGGGAGCAGCCGGCGCCCGAGGCTATACCGACGATAGTAACCCCTTCGAGAAACGGGATCGTGCAGATTACCCGGGGCTGCCCACGTAAATGCCATTTCTGCAGCCCCACAATGCAGAACTTCCGCTCAATCCCGCTAAGCAATATACTGAAGGAGGTAAAGCTGAATCTAGAGCACGGTCTACACTACGTGGGTTTCGCAACAGAGGATGTGCTTCTATATGGAGCCAGAGGTATTGAGCCTAACCCTAAGGCCGTGAAGAACCTGTTTACGAAAACACTCGAGCTGAGTAAACGCTACGGTGTGGAGAGGCCGGGCTTTACTCACGTCTCCCTATCAACGGCTTTAGCGGCAAAAGAACTGGTAAAGTTCATAACAGATACGTGTGGGTACGACGCCCATAACCCAGCGTTTCCACAGGTGGGGTTGGAGAGCGGCAGCCCGAGGATCGTCGCCAGGTACTTCGCAGGGAAGCCCTACCCGTGGAAGCCGGAGGAGTGGCCTGAAGTCGTGATCTCCTCAACTAAGCTCATGAACGAGAACTACTGGTATCCTTGCCTAACGTACATAATAGGCTTCCCCGGCGCAGAGCCGGAGGACTACCTTAGAACAACAGAGCTTCTCGAAAAGCTAAAGGAAGAAGGTTTTAAGGGCTGGACCTTCCCCCTATTCCTAGTCCCGATAGGTGGAACCCTCATCGAAAAGAAGACGGGGTTCAAGACCCTTCAGGAACTTCCGCAGGAAGCTGTAGAGAGTATGGTGGTAGGGTGGAGATTAAGTATAAGGTTCTCACGAGAGGTGTACCCCAAAATACTTAGAAGTATGAAGAATAGGTTCCTGAGATGGCTTCTAGAGAGGCTTACAGAGAAGGCGTTAGACTCTCTAGAGAACTGGGTCACGCTCATATCAAGAGACCCGAGCTACATCGACAGGCTGGTAGCAGGAGTAAAGCTTAGAAGCACTCCCTCACTAATAGCAGCATTGATCAGATCGAAGTTGAGAACCTCCTAGGGTCGGCAACGCCTCCGGCCAGCTCTTTAGAGGGGGAGGGTGGTGAAGCTCATAGCTAACGATACGTTATCTCAAACCCCAAAACTAATGGATGGAATCGCAGCTGCTGAGATATTCCGGCAGAACGTGGAGAAGCTCTGGCTACTTCAGCTTAAGAGCATCTTGAGCGCCGTGCATAACGTAGATGCATACTTAGCAGGTACAGGCATAGGCATACCCGCGCTAACACTTGCAACGATGTTCATTCCATTAGCAGCGCTGTTTATCATGATGGGGTACCATACTGTCCTGGCATTAGCATACATTCTTGTGGATAACGGGAGCTCGTCGGCTACGAACAGCAAGAAGGTCATTAACAACGGTGTTACGCTCACAGTAGTCGTACCTATCAAGAATGAGCCTATAGAGCTCGTGGTCAAGTCCATAGAACATGGTTTAAAGAACTTCAGAAAGTCTAACCCGGTTGAGGTTCTAGTAGTGAGCGATGACACTATAGGATACGTGGAGGAGTTGCTGAGGAAAATAAAGGGTTCTAGGGTCAGAGTTGTGAAGAGAAGCGGTGTTAGGGGCAGGTCTAGCGCTCTCGACCTAGGGTACGGCCTTGCAAAGGGGCGCTACGTGCTGTACCTAGATGTTGATTCGAGAGTAGACCCGAGTACTATAGAGAACCTCCTTAAGGCTCTTGAGGAGAGCGTTGTGGTGGTAATCCCCTGGAGGAGCTACTGCAGCAGGAGAACCAAGCTCTGCGAAGCCATCGCCTTTATGACCACTATCTACTCGTTCCTGTACTACAAAGCTCGCTCAGCCCTCAACCTATTCGTATTCCCCCTGGGCTCGGGCACCGCCTACAGGAAAAGCCTGCTTGAGAAGCTCGGTGGCTGGGGCCCGGGGATCGTTCAGGACGATATATGGATGGGGATCAGGCTCGCGTCTACCGGTCTAAAGCCCAAGGTCCTATCGGAGGGGTTCGTAGACGTGCTGGCGCCCTCTAAATACACCTCTCTCAAAATCCAGCAGTGTAGATGGGCGTACGGAACATCTGAGGCGCTTTCCCGGGGGCTCAAGGCCTTGCTCACATCGCCTCTAAGGCCCTTGGAGAAGCTCGAGGCGCTGCTATACTTACTCCAGCCCGCCGCAAGCATAGCTATGGCGCTAACCGTGGTCTTAGCAGCCGCAGCAGCCGTGGTCGATAGGGGTGTCGAGTTGGGGGTGCTCATGAGATCCCCCATAGCTGCCGGGGCCGCGGCCACCGGCGCCGCGTTAATAGCTCTCTACTACGCCAGCATAGCCACGCTTGCTGATAGGCTGGGGTACAGCTCTAAATGGAGAGTCCTCTGCATGCTTGGCAGAGCAGCGGCCTTCTACTCAACACTTACACCCCTACTAGCCCTATACTCGATTCTAGGATTCGCTAGGCTGGGCATCCCCTACCAGGTAACGCCCAAGGCATCACACGAGGATCCGCTGGGCACCGATAGGTACCTACTCATAGCTGCAGCCACCACCCTCATCCTCCTCGTTCTAGCCCTCCTATCCGGGAACATCGTCTCTACAACCGTTATGCTGGCCCTCCACGTGGCGTGCATCTACACAATCCTTAATCATAGTAGAGAAGTTTCTCCTGAGAGTTTCCTAAGAGCCGCGTCTTAGAGGCGAAGCGTCTATACCTCTGTTATCCCAGTAACCGCAGGGCAGATCCTTAGAGAGCGTTTTGCACGTAAGTAGCATACCCAGCCCTACGGCGTGTTCATCCATAGAGCACAGACTCCTTCAGCCCTTCGCGCCTGAGCTACCACATCTCTCACAACGACCTCACCGAACCTCTTCGTCTTCTAAAACTCAGAAGCACGCTCTGCTTCGGTACCACGCCATCCCCTCTTGCAGCTACTACGTGCCTTACCTAGCTACAAACTGATTAAGGCATTGAGAGCTAGCAGAATCAGTTAGAGCAGGATCGCCAGTTTCGCTATGTAGGAATATGCCCAGTAGAATTCACAAGGAGCGCTAAGATATTTTATTTGATAGCTACTTCGCAAAGCATTTAAGCCTCAACATACTATGTATTGCCATGGTGGAGCCGCGATGGCGATCTTTAAGAAGAAGCTCACGGAGATGGAAGCTCCTTCAGTTCTTGCTGAGATCGTTAAGGTTATCATAGCTAACTCTGCTATAGACCCGCTGGCAATCATCAAAAAGTATGTGCCCGTTCCGCTGCCAACTCCGCCGTCACCACTAAGTAAGGAGCAGTTTGCCGATGTAATAGCTAGGGCCATAGTAACGGGAATTCCTAGAGAGAAGGCGCTAGAGATAATAAGGGAGATCAAGAACCAGCTAAAAGACTACAAGATTTAAACACGATAAACCCACGTAGACCCCTATCAGCAACCACACTTTTACCTCTACTATGATATAATATTTGAGGCGCCGCTATGTAGCTACTAGAACAGCCCTTAACCCGATTATAAAGCTTCTTGTAAGGTGGTCCCTGATAGCCGATAGCCGTAGCGATAGACCTACTATTAAAGACCGCCAGGATTATCTGTTTGCAGTGAGTTGGGCTTATCTAAACGCTCCTTAGCGCGTCTACCGTCACACCCGCAGGGCTTTGATCACGTAGACCCTGTCTAGCGCGGGAGTCCTTCTACTAGCCAGTACCTTGGGCTTCAGACCCTCTTCCTCTAGGATCGCCAGGGCCCTGCCCAGCCTTGTTACGCTTGATACAGCGGTTATGAGGACCCCGCCCCTCCTGAGGCTAGCCGCCGCCAGCCCAATAGTTCTCCTCAGCACCTCTAGGTTCGAGCCCCCGCACCAGTTCGTATCGAGGGCGTCTACGAGGTCCAGCGGTAGGTATGGAGGGTTCACAACTGCGTAGTCCGCCTCCCCCAGCGGGAGCTTCTCCACCCAGGGGGTTGCGTAGACCGTGTGCCCAACCCCGTTGAGCCGGGCGTTGACCCTAGTAACCGCTACCGCCAGCGGGTTCTGGTCGTATGCAACGACCCGTGCAACGCCGGGGTGCTTGGCAGCCGCTATCGATATCGCGCCCGAGCCGCAGCCCACCTCAACAACGAGACCGCGGGGCCTCATGTACTCGATGATGAGGTCCGTCGACACCGCCCATACCGGTATGAAGACCCCGGGCGGTATGTAGAGGGTCATTCCGCGGAATCTGTGGAGCCTCCTGAGCCTAGGGGCTGCTAGGTGTAGCGCGCGGAGCACCTTTCTTATGGCTAAGGCGTGGAGCTTTCCACGCGGCACAGCCCAGACCCCTACAGCGCACCGGTACCGCTACGTTCCCCGCCACGGGATCCTTGTGGAGGAGCCGTGAAATAGTGATGGCGCGGGTATGTAGGCGAAGCCGAAGTGCCTACCCCTCCGCACACCCACCAAGCTACGCGGGGTTGGTTAGCCAGCTCACCGATTTCCACGCCCTGCCCACAGCGCTGGTAGCGCTACGCCTCCCAACAGCTCCTGAGACAGGCAGCTGTAAGGGTCTCAACAATGCCTAGTACAGCGCATCGCGTAGTTACTGCGCACCGCCTCCCGTAGACCTGCGTACAGATGCACCGGTTTCGCAGCTAATGGGCTGAGCCTACTGCTCAAGAGGTGAACTTATTAATCAACGGCTAAGCCGTAGTACCGTGAATGCACCCGGTTGCCGAGGATGGTGGTGAGGCTCCGTAGGAAGGGCGTGGTGGTGATCCCCAAGGCGCTGAGGGAGGAGGTGGGTGTTGAGGAGGGTGATGAGCTGATCGCTGAGGTCGTCAACGGATCGATAGTGCTGAGGCCTCTCAGGCCTAGGGTGGTCGATGTAGATGCCGAGGCCGTGCATAGGATCGTTCGTGAGGAGAAGAGGGAGTGGGACGAGAGGCTTGATGCGCTTACCGAAGAAGCTGGTGCTTGATACCAGCGTGGTGCTGGAGTGCATTGTTGCGAGGCCGCCCTACAGAGACGTGGTCAAGGAGCTGTTTTCCAGGGCTAGCACGGCGAGCTTGAGCTCTACATAAACACTGTTAGCCTTGCAGAGGTGCTTTACACCGCTGCGAGAATCTACAGGGCTGCAGGTGTTGAGAACCCGAATGAGGAGGCGGAGAACTTAGTAACGTGGATCACGTCGAGGGCAGGGGTTATCGATTCGGTAACGGCGGGGGAGCTTAAGAAGAGGCTGGGAATAGCACTACCTGACTGCTTCGTCATAGCCTCTGCAAAGAGGATCGGGGGCAGGGCTCTGTTCAAGAGCGTCGAGAAGGAGATGAGGGGTGTAGAGGAGGAGCTCAGCCGACTAGGAGTGCTGTTCCTCGAAGAGATTAGAAGCGCATAGAGCGCGGCGCCGCTTAGCCGGGTCCGTGCAGACCGTCAGCCCCTCTCTGTGCTGTCGACACGGATCCACGGGGCTACACGGCTTGCAGTACGGTATTTTACGTCCTAGCTCAGCATCCCTAGTAGGGTGTTTAGAGGATGAACTTAGGGGTCTCCACCTACTCTTTCTGGCACTTCGAGAGGTCTAGGGAACCGCTCAAGCACTACCTAGAGCTGGCGGCTCGCTATGGGTTCTCGGGGGTGGAGGTCCTCTGGCTGAACCTCGAGAGCCTCAGCACGACCTACCTTAG
>QMWY01000031.1 GCA_003661865.1 Thermoprotei archaeon | reverse complement strand
GTAGGGGTGGCGCTACACCTATTTAGAGTTGCTGCGAAGAGCCGGTTGGGGGATGAAGAGGTTCCTACGGCGGAACCGACCAGTGCTGGTGGGGAGTCAGCCGGGCGCGACCCCCTTTCTCAAGAACCCCTCTACGTAGCTCTCGTACACCCCTAGGCGCCTCAGCCACGATCCGTAGCGGTAGAGAGCCCATACAGCCTTAGCAGCGCGCTCCACCGATGGGTACATTGGGATGCCCAGCCTCTCCGCCTCCCGAGCAAGCCTCCACGTATAATCACCCCCTGTGACAGCACCTACAACGGGTATAGCCCTGCCCGTATCCGATACCACCTCGCGGTACCTAGCCACGAACTCCTTGACGAGGCCCTCCGTTATCCCCGGCACCTGGAAGTAGGGTATCCATATAACAGCATCGACCTCTCCACTCCGGAGCAGGATCTCTAGAGCATCTACCAGGTGCTGATCGGTTGCTGAACCCGTAACGTCTACAGGGTTATGGGGGCTAGCTATTGGGAGGAGAACCCTACGCAACTTCTCCTCAGTCTCATGCGACAGCCGGGGGACCTTGAGCCCTAGGTCGCTGCAGGCATCGGTTGCCATAACGCCCGAGCCCCCGCCAACCGTAAGAATCGCTACACGGCGACCCGAGGCGGGGGGCTGGAAGGCAAGGGCTAGCGCCATGTCGAAGAGATCCTCCATACCCATGGCCCTCACAACCCCCGTCTGCTTGAACACTGCATCGTAGACGGCATCGCTACCCGCTAAAGAGCCCGTGTGCGATGCTATGGCACGTGCCCCAGCCTCGCTCCTCCCCGACTTAAGGGCCACCACGGGTTTCCTAGGCGTGACCTCGCGGAGCGCCTTGACGAACCTCTCGCCACGGCCCTTCTCAACACCCTCTATGTACATGGTTACGACCCGTGTATCCTCGTCCTCGGCTAGGTAGAGGAGGACGTCGGACTCGTCAAGATCAGCCTTGTTTCCAAGGCTGACGAACTTGCTTATTCCTACCCCCCTCATAGAGGCCCAGTCAAGAACAGCCACCCCAAACGCTCCGCTCTGCGATATGAACGCTATCGGTCCGTGGCTCGGGAACCCCATGCGCTCCATGGATAGGAAGGTCGTGTTGAGCCCCGTCTTAGGGACGTAGACGCCGACGCAGTTGGGCCCCATAACCCTCATACCGTACCTCCTAGCGGTCTCAACAACCCTCTTCTCAAGCTCGACATTCCCAACCTCCCTGAACCCAGCGCTGATCACTATCGCGGCCTTGACCCCATGAGCCCCGCAGTCCTCGATCACGCCTGGAACAGCAGGGGCGGGTACAGCAATTACTGCTAAGTCAACGGGCTCTGGTATCGAGGATACTGATGGGTACGCCTTGAGCCCCAGGATCTCGTCAGCATTAGGATTCACAGGGTAAATCCTACCCTTGAAACCGCTCTTCAAGAGGTTGAGAACTATCTGGTACCCAACCTTACGAGGGTTCCTCGAAGCGCCTACAACAGCCACCGATTCGGGAGCAAAGAACTTGGCGAGCAAGCGAATCCCGTGCTCTCCTAGGCGAACAAAGTTATTTAGTCAGCGCCTACCACTAGGGCTTAACAAGCTCCAATACTATAGCCGGGCACACCCTCTTGACACCCGGTCTGCTCTCGAGCTCCTTAACGATGTTCTCGAGCTCGTCAGAGTCCCTGGCCCAGACCTCCGCCATGAGCATGTGATCCCCCGTGGTTATGGCTAGGGTCCTCACATAGTCCTTACCGCTTAGGTACCTAACTATGTTGAACAGCTGATCGGGCTCTACATCGATGCCCAGGTACGTGAAGCCCTTGTACCCCAGCTTCATCGGGTCCACAACAAGCGTGAACTTCCTTATTACCCGCTCCTCCTCGAGCTTCCTTATCCTCTTCTTAACGGCGACATCCGTAATCCCTAACCTCCTAGCGATCTCTGTTAGAGGAGTGCGCGAGTTGCCCATCAGTATCTCTATTATTTGCCTATCCTTTTCATCAACCGACATACCTCTCCACACCCTAGTAACTGTGGATACGTTACAAAAAATATAAGTTCACAACTCCTCACCCAGCGATTAAGCTGTATCCATCAACTTATGCAGTCTACTGAAGTGAGCGGTTAGAGAAATCAGGCTGAGACAAGCAGGGATTTTACAGAGCAGGTTTAGTTACCAGGGAACACTCTTTAGATGCAGCATGTATGCGGCAGCGTTTGAGAGTATGTGAAGGACCAGTGTTAGAATCGTTAGAAGTGCGAAGTCATCCCATCCGAGGCTGCAGAGCCCGGTAAGCACTACGAGGGTAAGTGCTACGTAGAGAAACGCTAGCTGGTCCAGAAGAGGTGCGGGCGCACCAGGTCTTAGCCCAAGCCTGCGCTTCACAAACGCACCAGCTAGATCGCCTAGCACCGCACCTATAGTGAGCACACCGCCGCGCAGCAAAGCATCGATGCTATTCTCCACGATGGCCTGGGCTATGGATACGGCTAGCCCAGCCGCTATAGCGGCGCACGTGCCCTCAACGGTCTTGTGGTCCCCAAGGACCCTCCTTCCATCAACGAACACCAAGCCCCTATCAAGCGGTCGCCTAGGTTTGCGGTAAAACCTTGCGAGGACTACGGGGGCTGCGTTGGCTATGTATGCTGGCAGTACAAGCCATACAAGCCATAGCAGCCTCGCTACGGGTTCTTCAAGCAACTCGGACCCTCCTTCTAGCCCCCTTCCGATGTGGTATGCGATAAGCTTTTCTTTGCAACCCGAGCATTTACAAATCTGAAGAGGCGGGAGGATGGCTGAGCGTTCTCAACGTATAGAGATAAGGTGGCATGGACGCGGTGGGCAGGGGGCGGTCACAGCGGCTATCGTAACAGCGCAGGCGGCGATCTTCGAGGGTAAGTATGCGCAGGCGTACCCCGAGTTCGGTGCTGAGCGCAGGGGTGCGCCGGTGAACGCTTACACGAGGATAAGCAACACCCCGATATATACCCACGCCCCGATACTCTACCCAGATGTCGTGGTGGTTCTCGACCCGTCACTCCCATGGGACATGGTGCTCCGCGGGCTCAAGGAGAACGGCACCGTGGTGGTCAACAGCAAGCGGAGCCCCGATGAGATGCGGGAGATCGTGAAGCGCAGCGACGTGAGGATCGCAACCGTGGACGCCACCAAGGTGGCTCTTGAGAAGCTGGGGGTCCCAATAGTCAACACAGCGATGATAGGCGCCCTGATAAGGGTTGTACCCGTTGTAAGTATAGACTCCGTTATCAGAGCTGTTAAGGAGACCTTCCCCGGCAGGCTGGGGGAGGCGAACGCGGAGGCCATCAAGGCCTCTTACGAGGTAACCCGGGTGGGGTGAAATGGCCGAGTCTAAGGAGAAGTTTCCCCAGACACCCATAGTCCTGAAGGAGCCTAAGTGGAACGAGGTGTGGATGGGGGCCCTCATCCCCGAGCCCGGCAACAGCGTCCTTAACAATACGGGTACGTGGAGGGTGTTCAGACCCATAATCGATCAGGATAGGTGCATTAGGTGCCTCATATGCTGGATGTACTGTCCCGAACCCGCCATAAAGATCCTGGACAAGCCCTACAAGACCAAGCAAGGCAGGGAGTACAAGATAACCCTTGAGATAGACTACAACTACTGCAAGGGCTGCGGAATATGCGTTCAGGAGTGCCCTGTTAAAGCAATAGAGTTCGTTGAGGAGGTGAAGTAGTATGGTTAAGTGGAAGAGGCTCCCCCTTAACTCGAACTATGCCGTTGCGTACGCAGTTAAGGACGCCGACGTTGACGTCATAGCGGCCTACCCGATCACGCCTCAGACCACCATTGTTGAGAAGATCGCTGAGTTCCTAGCGAACGGTGAGTTTGACGCTGAGATGATACACGTTGAGAGCGAGCACAGCGCCCTCAGCGCTCTTGTAGGCGCCTCTGCTGCTGGGGCAAGGGTGTTCACCGCAACCGCTAGCCAGGGGCTAGAGCTTATGCACGAGATCCTGCACATAGCTTCGGGCTCGAGGCTCCCGATAGTCATGGCCATAGCCACCAGGGCCCTCTCAGCCCCCATAAGCATATGGTGCGACTACAGCGACCTCATGAACACACGTGATGCATCGTGGATCACGTTCATAAACTCGAGCGCTCAGGAGGTCTACGACACACTCATAATGGCTTACAAGATCGCCGAGGACCCAAGGGTGCTGCTACCGGTGATGTCAGCCCACGACGGCTACATAATGAGCCACACCGTAGAGCCCGTCGATGTGGCCGAGGATCCCGAGGATATAAGGAGGTTCATCCCCAAGCGGCGTGATAGGATCAACATCCTAGACCCCGATAGGCCCGTGAGCATAGGCACGATCGTGAGGCCCGAATGGTTCTACGAGGTGAAGTATCAGCAGGTCGTAGCGATGAGGGAGGCCCGCAAGGTGATTAAGGAGGCCCAGGAGGAGTTCGCATCAAGGTTCGGTAGAAGGCACGACGTTATCGAGACCCACATGATGGACGATGCGGAGCTGGCGATCCTCACATACGGAGGCATATACGGAACTGCCAGGGAGGCGGTCGACATGATGAGGGCCAAGGGCATGAAGGTGGGCAGCGTCAAGCTTAGGCTCTGGAGGCCCTTCCCAGCCGATGAGCTGAGGAAGGCCCTGTCAAACGTACAGGCGGTGGCCGTTGTCGATCGGGCGATCAGCTACGGCACACCTATAGCGGGACCCGTAGCGCTGGAGGTCATCTCCCTGTTCTACGATGAGAAGGACGCGCCCAAGGTGATAAGCTTCGTTGCGGGGATAGGGCAGAGGACTGTAACGGAGTACGACTTCGTGGGGATTGCCGAGAAGTCGCTGAAGTATCTAAGCAGCGGCTCCATACCCAAGGAGACGATTTATTGGGGTGTAAGAGGCGTAGAGGTGTAAGGGCATGGCGTCCAAGCCCGTGTATAGAACGGTATTCGATATACCTCGTGAAGAGTACTTCGCTCCGGGCCATGGGCTCTGCGCTGGCTGCGCAGCAGGCGTGATAATGAAGATACTTACGAAGGTTGCGGGCCCCAACACCATAATAGTGAACGCGACGGGCTGCGTAGAGGTCGCGACAACGATGTTCCCATACACATCATGGAAGGTGCCGTGGCTGCACGTAGCTTTCGAGAACGCTGCGGCCGCCGCTAGCGGTGTAGAGGCAGCGATAAAGGTGCTGAAGCGCAAGGGAGTCATAGACCCCAACAAGCGGATAAACGTGGTCGTCGTGGCGGGTGATGGAGGGACGTACGACATAGGGTTCCAGGCGCTTAGCGGGATGCTGGAGCGGGGACACAACGTCATGTACGTGCTCTACGACAACGAGGCCTACATGAACACAGGGATCCAGAGAAGTGGAGGTACACCTAAGTACGCCTGGACAACAACCACGCCCGTGGGCAAGGTCTGGAAGGGTGAGTGGAGGCCTAAGAAGCCCATAGCTGACATAGTTGCGGCGCACCGCATACCGTACGTAGCCACCGCCAGCCCATCGCACGTGATCGACATGATGAACAAGTTCCGCAAGGGCCTAGACATAGAGGGGCCCACATTCATACACGTGCTACAGCCCTGCACAACCGGCTGGAGGTTCGACCCCAGGTACGGGATCACCATAGCTAGGCTAGCGGTGCTCACCGGTATGTGGATCCTCTGGGAGATGGAGCATGGCGAATTCAGAGTCACGGTCCCCGTACCTAAGAGGAAGCCGGTTAGGGAGTACCTGAAGCTCCAGGGCAGGTTCAGGCACCTGTCCGAGGAGCAGATAGAGGAGATCCAGCGCATGGTCGATGAGGAGGTTGAGAGGATAAACAAGCTTGTGGGCAGGACCGTCATAGGGCCCGTGGAAGAGTGACAGTTTTTTTAAGCAGTCGCCTACGCCCCACATCACTGCTTAGTGATAAGCGGTTGTGAGCTCCCAACGCAAACCCTGGGTTTTTCTACACTAACCCAGATCTATCGTTCTGGGGGTCCCGTCGATAGGGTGTACCAAGGTCTTGGTGACGAGGGGGGACATAGTTAACGAGGCCTCTGAGAGGCTTGTAGACCTAGTAGACCGTATCAGGAGGAGGGGTACTGCTACACGTGAGGATCTCACACGGTTCTACAGGTTTGCGGGCGTGATCATCGACAACCTCGATAAGGTCGGCGAGCATATGCGTAAGCGCGCCATATACGTCCTTTACGATGGGCTCCGCACACTCGCATCGCTTGGAAACCCTGTTTCGGTACCGCGGAGCCGAGCCCTAGATATGGAGCGAGCCCTCCTATACCTCAGGACGATCATGCTCTACGGTATCAGGGTCCAGCCCACGAGCATAGACCTGGCAGTAGCTGCCGTAAGGAGAACCCTGATGAGCCTATGCAGCGAGAGGTACGCGCCGAGCTACGTACTGGTCCACGCGATCCCCGAGGGGGTGATCCTGAAGTTCTTTAGCGTGAAGTACTTCCTAGAGGTCAGGATCTGGAGGCATGAGGTCTACCGCATCCTGTTCTACTCATACACATGCTGGAGGGGAAGGGGTGTTGAGAGTAAGGCGGAGCCATTCGATGAGTACGTACAGCGCGAGGGGCTTGTGGGGGGCTAGCCCCGGGACCCCCACCGCCACTCCTTAAATCCTTGCTTACCGATACATGTAGCTGGTGCCGCCTCTTGTCCACGCAGGGGAGCCTCTCGAAGGACGAGATCATAGACATGGTCGTTGCCAATAACATGGTCGACAAGCTCGTGAGGTGGCTTGAGAGCAGGGGATTCGATACGTCCCAGCCCGTTAGGCTTGAGGAGCTCAGTGAGGAGCTGCTCATCGAGTTTGCACGCGAGAACGGGCTGCTGAGCGAGGGTGAGGAGCCTGAGGAAGCGGAGGGTGGAGAGGACGAGAGTATCGATAGGATGCCCGAGGAGGTCGAGCAGAGGTTCATGGCTACGAAGGCCAAGAAGATCAGGCAGAAGAAGTAGGAGCCCCTGTATGATGAGTTGCGGTGGCCACTGACTCCGTGATGATCAATCGCCGCGCTGACCGCATCCCCTAGCCCTCAGAACCATTTCTGCGAATTCCGCAAACCCCTCACCCGCCTCGCTTCTAACCACTAGTTTGGCAACCTTCCTCAGCTCTTCATCGGCATCCCCAACAGCCACAGCTACACCCGCCTCCCGTAGGAGGGGGAGGTCCAAGACGCTGTCCCCGATCGCCGCAACCACGCTGCGATCAAGCCCCATGTGCTCCACCACCCTCCTAAGCGCCACACCCTTATCGGCCTCGACGGGGTGTATGTGTATGGCGTAGCCGCTGCTGAAGGCGTAGAGGTTGCGATATCCAAGCTCCTTAAGCAGCTTATTCGCCCTCCGTGTGAGCTCCTTCACGTACTCGCGCGGCTTGCCGACAACCACCAGTGCGTGATCGAACACCCTGAACTTGTTCTGCCAGCTGGGCTCAAGCCCTAGCCTACGCCCAATAACCTCAACTGCTTCGCGGGCCGAGCTCCTGCAGAGCTCTATCACCCCGCCGGGCCTCGCCATGGCTAGGCAGCCGTTCTCTGCTATGATAGGGCCCGAGGCCCCTAGGTACCTAGCGAGCCCCGCTAGCACAGGGAGGGAGTTACCGCTTGCTAGACCGACACGAACGCCACACTCCTCGAGCTTCTCGATCGCCGAGAGCGCCCTGCAACTGAGCCTGAAGCTCCTCCTGCTAACGGTTAGGGTCCCGTCTACGTCACTCACAATTAGCCTGACCCTGCCGAGGTCCATAGCCCCAGCACCTTGCCGCAGTGTACCCCTCCACACACTTTTATCCTTGGTGCCGCAGAGTGCTACGGTGCCCATGGTGGAGCGGCTGCTGGGCGTAGCAGCGGCTGTAGGTGCCTCGATAGCCTGGGCCCTTAACCCCGCGTTCTTCAGGGTAGGGACCCGCGGAGTCGACGCAGCAACGTTCAACGCGCTCCGCGTGCTATCGGCGCTCCCCTTCCTAGCCGCTCTAGTCGTTGGAGTGGAGGGGCTAGAGCTCCCCAGCGCTCTAGAGGCGTGGCTCTACATAGCCGCCGCGTCCATTATTGGTGTGGGGCTGGGCGATGCGCTGTACATAGAGGCGAGCAAGAGGATCGGGGGAGGCAGGGCCGTTACCATAGGCTACCTATACATATTCGCATCGCAGCTCCTCGCACACGCCCTGCTGGGCGAGGAGCTCGGGATGCGAATGGCGTTGGGTACGCTGGCAGCGCTAACCGGGCTCTGGCTAGTTGCTACGGAGGGGGATGAGCGCGGGCGTGATCCCCTGGGAGTAGCGGCGGCGCTGGGCTCTGCACTGGCGTGGGGCTTTGGAAGCATCGCTAATAAGCTGGCGCTCGGCTACGTAGACCCGCTCCGCTTATCCCTGCTGAGGAGTGTTGTACTGGCAGCGCTCCTAACCCCAGCGAGGTGGCGGGGGCTCCTGTGCGCAGCAGAGCGCCGCATAACCTTAGTGACGGGGGTCGCCTCAGGCGTGCTCTCGTTCGCGGTTGGACTACCGCTCTTCCTCCTAGCGATAGACACCCTGGGGGTTGGCGCGGCTGTGCTCGCAACCGCCCTGACCCCGGTTCTGGGAAGGGTTGCGGCACGGGCATTAGCAGGTGAGAGGATCAGTGCCCGCGGCGTAGCCGGGACGCTGCTTACCTCAGCGGGCATAGCGCTAGGCCTTGGCTAGAGCCCTCTTAAGGAGGACATAGCCGTTGAGCGCCTTCTCCACACGGAGCCCCACCTCTCTCAGCAGCAGCCCTTCACACCTCACCTGTCCAGAGGAGCACTTCTCAAACACCTCTAGAACTCTTCCAAGACCCTTTACAATACCTTCGAACTCCTCTCTACAAGCCTCATCCCTTAGACACACCCTGAGGGAGGCGTAGAGGTGCCTAGCTAGTGCAGGCTCAAGCAAGTACCTCACAATGACTTCCAGGACAAGCGATGTCACCACGAAGCTAAGCGCCACTGCTACGGATAGCGGCCCCGGGGGCGTGGCGATGACAGCGACTACGAAGCCTACGGCAACGAGTATTAGCAGCACGAGGCGCAGTCTTCGAGAAGCCTCACGCACTGCAACATCTATTAGCAGGGCGTCCCTAAGCCCCTTCCTAACTGCCGGCGCCTCTCTGAGTAGGAGTAGCGTCAGCCTGCCACCGCTGTACGACCATAGGAACCAGCGGCCCGATCGACGAAGGCGCTGCGGAAGCGCGCCGGGCCCCCCTGCGATGACAACCTCTGACGCCTCGCCTAGCGCGCGTTCAAGCCGCGATAAGAGGCGCGCCAGGTCGAGCAGCATCCCGGTGCGCCCATCCGTAGTCAGTGGGGGCGGACATTCATCACCCTTTCAGGGGCCAGAACAACATCATCCGCGTACCGGGGCTACTTTCCGCAGAACAGCCTTATCACCACTTCATCCCCATCCTTAACGCCGAACTCCCCACGGATGTAG
>QMWY01000030.1 GCA_003661865.1 Thermoprotei archaeon | reverse complement strand
GTACAGGTCCCCGTACCCTGACACCTGCTCTCCTCGCTATATCAACTATCTGGGATACTACGTAGTTCAGATTGTTCACATCAGTGCTCCACAGCCTTATCCTGACGACCGCAGACATGGCTGTGCGACCCCGGTCCCTCTCTAAACCCTTACTAGGGTTAGAACCATCGGTGTTAAAAGAGGTTGATCGGCCTTTACCTCTTGCCCCTTATCTCCACCTTCATGGGCTTCACGTCGACAACTATGCCTATGCCCACGGTCTTCCCCATGTCCCTCATCGCGAACCTGCCTAGCCTTGGGAACTCGCTGTACTTCTCAACGACCATAGGCTTCGTAGGCTTGAACTTCACTATAGCTATGTCGCCGGGCTTCATGAACGGCGGGTTCCTCTCAGCGATCTTGCCCGTCTTGGGGTCGAGCTTCGCCTGTATCTCAACGATCCTGCATGCTATGCTAGCGGTGTGCGCATGGATAACCGGCGTGTACCCAGGGGCTATTGCCGAGGGGTGCCACACTATCATGACCCTCGCCGTGAACTCCTCGGCTACCGTGGGCGGGTTCGTTAGGTGACCGGCGACGTCTCCGCGCCTTATCTGGTCCCTCGATATGCCCCTCACGTTGAACCCTATGTTGTCGCCGGGAACAGCCTTCTCGATCCTCGTGTGGTGCATCTCTATGCTTCTGACCTCGCCTGCTACACC
Source organism: Thermoprotei archaeon (assembly GCA_003661865.1). GTDB lineage: Archaea > Thermoproteota > Thermoprotei_A > Sulfolobales > Ignisphaeraceae > QMWT01. Next base: position 8,930 of record QMWY01000030.1, on the reverse strand, counting down.
CGGAGGCATGAATACAACGGTGTCGCCAACCTTGAGCACTCCCGACTCTACCCTCCCTACGGGCACCGTGCCTACTCCAGAGATCGAGAACACCTCGGATATCGGGATCCTCAGGGGCTTATCTATGGGCTTGGGAGGCTCCTTCACGCTGTCTAGGGCGTCCAGCAGTGTGCGCGCTGTGTTGAACCCATAGGTCTTCTTGACCTCAGCCATGGTCTTCTCGTTCCACCACGGCATGTTGGGGCTGGGCTCTACGAGGTTATCGCCGGTCCAGCCCGATACGGGCACCACATAGACATTGCCGAGCTTGTAGCCGACGGCCCTCATGAACTTGGATAGCACCGCCAGTATCTCCCTAAACCTCTTCTCAGAGTACGGAGGCTCCGTTATGTCCATCTTCGAAACGGCAACTATCATCTGATCGATACCGGTGGTCTTTGCTAGGAGTATGTGCTCCCTAGTCTGACCCTCTGGGCTCATACCAGCCTCGAACTCACCCTTCTTGGCAGACACCACGAGTACTGCAACGTCCGCCTGGCTGGCACCGGTAATCATGTTCTTGACGAAGTCGCGGTGGCCCGGAGCGTCTATGATGGTGTAGTAGTACTTGCGCGTCTCGAACTTCCTATAGGCTAGGGATATTGTTAGGCCTCGCTCCCTCTCCTCCTTCAACCTGTCTAGGAGCCATGCGAACTTCTCGCTCTCCTTACCCGTCTTAGCTGCGTACTCGAACGCCTCCTTCCACAGCTTCTCGTCAACAGCCTTGAGCTTGTACAGCAGGTGCCCTACCAGGGTGCTCTTGCCGTGGTCCACATGCCCTATTATCACCACATTGAGGTGTGGCTTCTCGCTCATACCGAACACCTCATCTACCTACCCTTACACGTCGTTTTTGGTAATGCGGGCCTGAATTTATAAGCATTATAGAAAATCTGTCAACGCTGCAGAGGATGAGAGAAGAGAGCTCGGGCCTTTACCTTGAGCTGAGCGCTATTCTCTCGATCTCCTCCTTACGGGATATAGCGTAGCTACGCGGGTCGTTATTCGCAGCAGCTATGATCTCGTCAGCTAGGCACTCCTCTATCGGCTTTATGGAGCGGAAGGCGCAGTTGTAGGCGCCCTCCGTGATATGCCTTATCGCTAGGTCTACTCTCCTCATGGGCGATACGTCCACAGCCACGTGATAGACTATGCCTCCGTACATGATACGCGTAGTCTCCTCGCGTGGCGCGGCATTTTCGATAGCCCTCACGAGTACCTGTAAGGGGTTTGTACGGGTCCTTAGGTATATGAGCTCGAACGCATTCTTGACGATGTTGTAGGCTAGGTGTTTCTTACCCGTATTCCTGGACTTGCGCATGAGCCTGTTTATGAGCCTCTCCACTATAGGAACCTCAGCCTTGCCAAAGTGCCTCCTCTCGTGCCTGCCACCCGTATGTGGAAGGAAGACGGGCTTTAGCGAGATGTACTTCTTTAGGCTAGGGTCCCTAACAATAACACCCTTGTAACTCCACTTTCCGAAGAGCTTTATCTCGTCTAGGGAAACTATCGACTCTAAGCTGGGCGCCCTCTGAGCCTCCACTACCGCCTCACCTAATGGGCTTCTGCTTCTTACCCTTTATCAGCTCGAGGAGCGAAACCCCGTTGACCATTATGACCTTGTACCTCACTCCAGGCAGGTCGCCCATAGACCTTCCGCGCGAACCACCTATCCCAACTATTATGACCTCGTCGTGCTCATCGATGTAGTTCAGCCCACCGTCGTAAGGGACGAACGCCGTAACAACCTTGCCGTTCTTAACGAGCTGCACCCTTACGCACTTCCTAACGGCAGCATTTGGCTGCCTAGCCTCTACACCCACCTTCTCAAGCACTATGCCCCTGGCCATGGGCGCACCTTCCAGGGGGTCGTACTTCTCCTTGAGCCTCAGCATCCTTACCCTGAACTCACGCTGACTCCATCTAAATTTGAGCCTCTTCCTCTTCAGCTTCCGGGCAGCGTAAAGCCCATTGGGCGCCTTCTTCCCCGGCAACCGCCCCACCTTAGCCGCAGCCACTGATTACGGGTATTTTCCTAACCCCTTAAAACCTTATACTATAACCACGTTGTCTATCCCGTGATAGCGCTTTAGCAGGAGCCTCGCCTTAGCCACGTTCTTACCATTCCTTCCTATAGCAAGCCCTTTATCCTTCGGGTCCACCGTTACGAAGACGGTCTTCCTCCCCCGCGGTGTGGTGACGAGCCTCACCTTGAGTACCCGTGCAGGCATGAATATGTTCTTGACGAAGTCCTCTAAGTTATCCGCCCATTCAACAACCTCTATGTTCTTCCCTAGGAGCCTGCTCAGATGCTTAACATTGACTCCGCGGCGCCCTATGGCTATGCCCGCCTCCCCGGGGCCCACGACGAATATTATGGTGTTGCGCTCATTATCAACTATGCAGTCCTTGGGCACGGCTCCTGTGAGATCCTGAAAAAGCGTCATGTACCTCAGCTCGGATAGAGTTATCTTAACGCTCATATCCTTGTCCTCGCGCGGCATACGCGGAATCACCTCTTCGAGGCGTATGCTAGGAGCACCTCTAGGGGGACCTGACCAGGGTCTACAACACCCATCATGGCTACGGAGAAGGGTTTGCCGCATACAACGCCTAGCTCCATATTAGTTCCCGGAAACACTATCACGGGCACCTCCGATAGCTTTGCGTAGTACTCTAGATCCTCCCTCAGCTCCCTCGGCAGGTTAGACGCTGCTATAACAGCCTTCACCTTGCCGAGCTTGACTAGCTTAAGCGTCCTCCTACTGCCGATAACGACCTTGCCCGTGCGTACAACGGTCTTTATCACGGCGTCGAGCGGTGGAAGGCTCATACATGCTCACCGTACACCTAGCTATTTACCCCCATCTGTACGCCTAGGTAGTTGCTCAAGCGGATTATAAATTAATCTAACCCTCGCGGTTCCGACGGGTATGTACTTACCTACAATGACGTTCTCAGCAACGCCCTGCAGAGGATCAACCTCACCCCTCACGGCAGCATCTGTGAGCTGCTTGATCGTTATTTCGAAGGCCGCCTTAGCTAAGACACTGCCCTTCTCCCCGCTAACGCCGTGCCTCCCTATCTGCTTGACGGTCCCCGTACGCGTCATCATGTCGGCGACGAGCATGACGTGCCTTATATCTACGTCAAGTCCCTGCTCCTCCAGCACATCCATTATCTCCTCTATGAGCAGGGCCCTAGCAGCCTCTATGCCCAGCACCTCCTCGGTCTCTTTGATATTGTTGCTCCTGGTCCTCCTGTAATTGACTCCCGGTATCTTGAACACCGCTGGTAGGTTGCTGCCATCACATATGAGGACATACTCATCACCCCTATGCTGTATAATGACCCTCTTGATCCCCTTAACCCCCTTTATCTTCATCTTAAGTATCCTTTCGCGGAGCTTTTCGAGCTTTGATATGTCTAGGGGCTCCTCAAACGTTATGATTATGCTATTCGGGTTCTCCGGGCTTATCTCAACCTTGGCTTTCTTACTCCTAAGCTTCTCTAGGGTCTTCTTGACCATCTCCACGGTTACGCCCTTATCGCGTAGCATCACCTCATCCAGCTCCACTATTATAGAGTTGCTCAACAGGTCCACGTCTATGCCCTTGGCAACGTTCTCTATAAGCGTCATCTCGATCTTTCTCGCAACCTCTATAGCCTTCTCGCGGGACCTCTTGTACTCATCAGTTAGGTATACAAACATTAGAGGTGTTGAAGGGGTCTTCTTGGCGTCGACAAGCTCTATGAGCCTCGGCAGGCCTAGGGTCACGTTGAGCTCACGTACACCTGCGTAGTGGAATGTGCGGAGCGTCATCTGGGTGCTGGGCTCGCCTATACTCTGGGCAGCAACTGCCCCAACAGCCTCGCCGGGATCGACGGTGTTCTCGAAGTACTCCTCAACGATCAAGTCCAGGATTTTGTGCAACTCCTCCCGCGTCAACCTGTACTTCGTGACTGTGTCCTTGACCTCCTGCACTATGCGTAGTGGGAGAACCCCGCTTAGCCTCTCGTCGACGATCTTAAGCACCTCCTCCTGGCTGAGGTACTCCTCGCCACTCATAGACGCCACCCGATCACGCGCTCTATGGCCCTCTCGATGTTCACAGCCTTCCCGTGGGAGGACTTCATGGGGTCAACCCCGTCCTCCCCATAGACGAACTGCACTATCGACCTATCAGCGGCCCTTACTGTGTTGTCGTAGTCCACGTAGAGGTCGAGCAGCGCGTTTATCAGCCTGCGCTGCATGTAGCCGCTCTGAGAGGTTCTCACAGCCGTGTCCACGAGACCCTCACGCCCACCTGCTGCGTGGAAGAACATCTCCGTAGGTGCTAACCCTTCTCTGAAGCTGTTTACCACGAATCCGCGCGCCAGCGGACCGATATCGTTGGACTCGTAGTGAGGTAGAGGCCTGCCGCTGTAACCGCGCCAGATCCTCTCACCGCGCACCGACTGTTGCCCCAGCAGCGCCGCCATCTGCGTCAGGTTCAGTATGTTGCCTCTAGCGCCCGTACGCGCCATGACGAACGCGTTGTTGAATAGGTCTAGGTACCGCGCAGCCACCTCGCCAGCGGTATCCCTTGCCTCGGCGAGGACCTCCATTATCCTGATCTCCAGGGTCTCCTCGACCGTTCTACCAGGTATGGGCTCTAGGACTCCGCGCTGGTACTGGTCTATAAGCTCAGCGATCTTCTTGAATGCCTCCCTAACTATGTCCAGTATCTCCTCACGCGCCTCCTCGGGTATGGATACGTCGTCCAGCCTCATTGTGAATCCGCGTTTCTCCAGTATCCTTATGAATGCCCTGAACAGCGTGTCCATGAACAGCCTAGCGTAGTCCGTTCCGTACTCCTTCACCAACCAGTGGAACATGGACTCGGGCTGCTCCGACCCTATAGCCTTCTTATCGAGGACCCCCATAAGCAGCTTACCCTTCTTGACAACTATATACGAATCCCAGAAGCACTCCTCATCATCGCAGCGCAGGTGCCCTGCAGAGAGATTCGAGCGCCCTCTGAAGTTGAAGTCCTTTGGAAGGAACATGCTGGCCACCTGCTTACCCGTCCAGAACTTCTTCGGCGATAGTATGGCCGGCTCCGGGATCTCACCGACGTACTTAGCCGCGGCTAGGAGCTCCGCTACGTCCTCACGGCTCAGTAGGGTGGCCTTGCTCGTGAGGATGTAGGCACCGCTTATGTAGTCCTGTATGGCCCCTATTATGGGCCCTCCGTAGCGCGGGCTGAGTATGTGTTCCTGAACCAGGAGTAGGAGCCTCGCCTCTGCACGCGCCTCCTCGGACTGGGGTACGTGGAGGTTCATCTCATCCCCATCGAAGTCCGCGTTGTATGGTGGGCACACCGCTAGGTGCAGCCTAAAGGTCCTTCCGGGCAGCACGCGCACGATGTGTCCCATCATCGACATGCGGTGGAGCGAGGGCTGCCTATTGAAGAGCACTATGTCCCCGTCCTTGAGGTGCCTCTCAACTATCCAGCCCGGCGCTAGGGACTCGGCAACACCCTTCCTATCCTTAACGAACCTCAGGTCTATGCGCCTCCCCTCAGGCGTTATGACGTAGTTCGCGCCGGGCCACTTGTTAGGTCCGTTGAGGACGTACCTCCTCAGCTCCTCTATGTTCCACGGCGTTACCCTCTCGGGTACCGTTAGTATCTTGGCCACCTCTATGGGCACGCCGACCTCGTTTATGCTGAGGTAGGGGTCGGGGCTGATCACGGTTCTTGCGGAGAAGTCGACCCTCTTACCCGATAGGTTACCGCGGAACCTGCCCTCCTTACCCTTGAGCCTCTGCGCAAGGGTCTTCAGAGGCCTACCTGAGCGGTGCTTACCTGGGGGTATGCCCGGAACCTCGTTATCGAAGTATGTAGTCACGTGGTACTGCAGGAGCTCCCACAGGTCCTCGATTATTATCTGCGGCGCTCCGGCCGAGATGTGCTCCTTAAGCCTCTCGTTGACTCTGACTATGTCTACGAGTTTATGAGTTAGGTCGTCCTCAGACCTTATACCAGTCTCGAGGAGGATCGAAGGTCTTATGGTGGTCGGCGGTACAGGTAGCACCGTGAGGATCATCCACTCGGGCCTGGCCTCGCGCGGGTCGTAGCCTATGAGTTCCAGATCCTCATCGGGGATCCTCTCGAACCGGGACCTAATGACTATGGGGTTGAGCCTTACCATCTCACGCCTATCTTCGCTAACCTCGTAGAACGTTGTGGGCTTCTCCAGCTTTATCTTGGGCTGCTTCTCGCCACAGTGGGGGCATACCGTGGTCTTGATGGCCCTGCGCTTTATGTATTCGCTGAACCTCAGCGCAAGCAGCGGGTACCGCTCCTTAAGCTTCCTCAGGTACACCCTGTAGCGCGCCATATCCTCGCTGGGTATCTTGAGCCGTGAACACTTGCGGCATGTGGCCCTGAGCAGGTCGTAGATGTGGCGAACAAAGAGCACGTTTATGACAGGCAGCGCAAGCTCTATATGCCCGAAGTGCCCAGGGCATGTACCTAGGGTATTTCCGCATACGGGGCATACCTGTCCAGGCTCTATGACCCCTAGCTTCGGGTCCATCACCGAGCCGCTTATGGGCATGCCATCCTCGTCGTAGGTCTCGGCGGAGACCACGGCGGTTACGGACATCTTCCTTATCTCGTCAGGCGACAGTATCCCGAACTTGATCGCCGCTATGACCTTGTCTATCTCGGACTCGATGAGCTTGAATGACATGGTCTCACCTACTTACCCTCTCCATACACCTCGAACTTGTCCTTGAGTATGAGGCGGGGCCTTATGGTCATGCTCATCAGCTCCTGGAGCAGCAGCTTAAACGAGTACGGCACAACCACGGGGTGCAACACGCCCTTATCCTTGTGTATCGGGCACTCGTAGACATCGCGCCTCCTGTTGTACCACCCTATGAAGCCGCACAGCTCACATACGTATATGACGGTCTTGTCGGAGCTCTCAAGCATGCGCTCGCGGAGGAGTGCTGATGCTCCATGCCCTATCAGCGTGTCGCGCTCCATCTCGCCGAACCTAAGTCCGCCCTCCCTAGCCCTACCCTCGGTGGGCTGGCGGGTGAGTAGCTGGACTGGGCCGCGCGCCCTCGCATGTATCTTATCCGCGACCATGTGGTGAAGCTTCTGGTAGTAGACTATGCCTATGAATATAGGCGTCCCGATGAGCTCGCCGGTCCTGCCATCGTACATGGGCTCGGTTCCGTCGAGCGGGTAGCCCATCACGAGCAGCTGCTTCTTCAGATCCTCTATGTTCTCCTCGAAGAACGGTGTTCCGTCGACGGGCTTGCCGCGCAGCGCCGCTACCTTACCCGCTATGCTCTCCATTAGCTGGCCCAGAGTCATCCTTGATGGCAGGGCGTGCGGGTTGATTATTATGTCTGGGGTTATGCCATCCACGGTGTACGGCATGTCGTACTGGGGTATCAGCATACCTATGACCCCCTTCTGCCCGTGTCTCGAGGCGAACTTGTCTCCTATCTCGGGTATCCTGAGGTCCCTGACCTTCACCTTTACTATCCTATGGCCCTCAGCGGTAGTGGTTATGATGACGGAGTCCACCCATCCGCTCTCCGCATGCCTCATCGTAACCGACGTATCCTTTCTCCGCGCCCCTAGGATCCCGTAGCCGCGGTACTCCTCCACGAACCTGGGTGGGCTCGTCTTGCCCACCAGCACATCCCCTCCCTTAACGAACGCCTCGACCTTCACTATGCCGTCCTCGTCAAGCTTTAGGTAAGAGTCCCTACCGCGGTAGCCAAGGACCTTCGGGTCGGGTATCTCTATCCTATCCTCCTCACCACCCGCGTACTTACGCTCCTCAGCCACGTAGGTTCTGAAGAATGTTGAGCGCGCTAGGCCCCTATCAACACTGGACTTGTTCATTATTATCGCGTCCTCCATGTTGTAGCCCGTGTAGCTCATCACGGCTACGACCATGTTCTGGCCCGCGGGCCTATCGTTGTACCCTATCACCTCTAGGGGTTTCGTTTGCACCAGTGGCACTTGTGGGTAGTGGAGTATGTGGGATCTAGAGTCTGTCCTTAATAGGAAGTTCGCTGCGTAGAGCCCGAGCGCCTGCTTGACCATCGCTGACTGGTAAGTGTTCCTAGGCGACTGGTTGTGTTCCGCGTAGGGAATGGTTGCCGCCGCTACACCCATTATGGCCTGGGGCCATATCTCAACATGGGTCGTGTTCTCGCGGATCTCGTCGGGGTGCATAGCTATCAGCGCGTTCTCCTCCTCCTCAGCGTCTAGGTACTCGATAACGCCCTTCCTCACGAGATCCTCAAACCTTATCTCGCCGCACTTCAGCTTCTCAACATCCTCCTTGGTTATCTTCAGCTTTCCTTTTTCCACAACTAGTAGTGGGCGTAGGATCCTGCCAGCATCGGTATTCACATACACCTCGTTTATGTACTCGGTCTTGTAGTGCGCGACGCTGACCTCGTAGTCTATAGCGCCTTGTCTCCTGAGCCTGCGTAGGTTCTTAACAAGCTCCTCACCGTTGGGGTGGTACCCTATTAGGGTACCGTTTAGGAATACCTTAGCATAGCCCTTGACATCCTCAAAGCTTATCCTCTGGTTCCTCAGGTCGTCAAAGACCTTCTCGGCGGGTATAACGCCTAGGCTGTACAGCACGTTCTCTATAGGTTTCGGATCTACACCCACCGAGATCGTTGCCAAGAGGGCTAGATTCTTAACGAGACCGCAGTTCGGCCCCTCAGGGGTTTCGAATGGGCATAGCCTACCCCACTGAGTACCGTGGAGGTCACGCGCCTCGAAGTGTGGCTGGCCCCGGCTCAGAGGCGACACAACCCTTCTTAGGCGGCTGAGGGCGGACCTCCAGGTAGTCCTATCCAG
>QMWY01000029.1 GCA_003661865.1 Thermoprotei archaeon | reverse complement strand
TACCTCCTGATGATGTCCCTGATCAGCGCCACGTTTATCTCGCTGTCAGGCACCCCCTGCCGACGCAAGTACTCGACCCACAGGGCGACAAGGCCTGCGACATGAGGTGTTGCCATGCTGGTGCCCGAGATGAACCCTAGCTTGGGGCCATCAACCCACTCCATCACGTCTATGAGTCCGCAGGTCGCCGAGCCTATGTCTACTCCGGGTGCTGCCACGTCTGGCTTCTGCCTCTCCTCGTAGTCCGGGTGGTTCCTCGATGAGAAGTCCGCTACCCTAAGGTTCTTATCTAGGGCTGCTACTGTGATAGCGCCCTCGCTAACCCCTGGGCAACTAGCGTAGCCCTCGCCGTCATTGCCCGCGGCCACGATGAAGAGCACACCCCTCTCTGACAGCGCCTTGACCAGTGAGCACAGCGGGCATGTATCCGGGTCATGCCTCTCGCCAGGGGCTACTGTAGTGCCCAGAGACATCGACACGACCTTAGCACCCCAGTTGTAGGCGGCCACTATAGCCTCCATGACGTCGCTGGTGGCCCCGGTGCCTATGCCGAAACCTAGGCACTTGATCGCAGCCACCCTAACACCTTTCGCCACCCCCTCAAGCCAGCCCCAAGGGGTCGGGAACCTACCCCCAGCTATGGTTGTCAGGCAGTGGGTGCCATGACCGTTCCCATCGTGGCCCACTGGCTGTGCCTCAATAGTCGAGTAGACGTAGTCTATTACAGGCTTCTGTGGACAGCCCAGGAGGTCGAACCCGGTGTCTATGACCGCCACCTTGACGCCCCTTCCGTCCACCCCCATCCTGTCGGCCTCGTCGGCGCCGAGCACCTTGCGCGACTGGCTCGTGGGCCACCTGTCCTTCCTGAACCCGGCGGCCCAGGTGAGCGCCATTGGATTTACCGGGCCGCCGAACCTCAGGAACATCTGGAGCTTCTTCTCGACGGGGATGACCGCCGCCACCCGGTAAGTCCTCTCCGGAACAACCCTGACAACACCTGGCAGCGCCTCGACCCTAGCCACCATGGCTTCGGGCATCTCGACCGATATGTAGTTGAGCACCTTCTTAACAGCCCTGATACCCAGAGCCCTGAGAGCCCTCTGAACCTCCTCCAACCGCCCGGGCGACACCTCGACTAGGTACCTCATACCGGGTGCCCAGTAATCAACACCCAAAACAACCTAATATCCACTTACTAGAAAGCCCGTGCCGTGCCGCGCCCCGCCGGGCCGCGCCAAGCCATGCCCAGCCGCGCCACGCCACGAAGCGCACGTTCTTCCGTGGTTATTGTTATAGTTGTAGTTAGACTTATAAGCTTTGTTGTTGTAGTTGTTGTGGGGATGCATATGTCGAAGCGCGTGGTGAAGTGTCCGTACTGTGGCTACGAGTGGGTTCCGCGTGTCGAGAAGCCTAAGAAGTGCCCCAGGTGCCAGAGGTGGCTGCCCCCGTGGAAGCCTCTCAGGAAGTAGAGGTGTACTTCGTTAGGATAGTGGGTACCAGACCCCTCTTAATGAACGCCCCGCGAATCACCAGCAACGTTGTATCGAGAAGGCGCAGTGAAATACCAAGTCCTGAGGAGGAGGCCTTTAACGCTCTCTACAGGGATGGGGACATCATAGTGGTCCCCAGCGTCAATATAAAGGCTATGCTCAGGGACGCTGGCAGGAACTACAGGATACCCCAGCGGAAGGCTACGTACAGTCCTTACATTAAGGCTGGTATAGACATAGAGCCCTCGCCATACGTGCCCCTGCTGAACCCCGATACGAACAGGCCCTACATGGTCTCTGAGAAGCCGTGGGTGGTCGACATAAGGCCCGTTAGGGTGCAGGGTAACAGAGTTCTCAGAGCTAGGCCTAGGTTCGATAAGTGGGCCCTAGAGTTCAGGATAGTCAACCTAGACCCAGGGTTGCTGAAATCCGACGTTATTAAGCAGATACTCATCGATGCGGGCAAGTTCTACGGGCTCGGCGACTACAGGCCTGAGTTCGGCAGGTTCAGGGTAGAGAAGTTCGAGGCCGTTAAAAAGGAGTAACTTTTTCCCGACCCTTCTGTATCCCACATGATGCTCCCCACCCCGGTGGTGCAGCTGCGTCACCGCTCCTTGCCCAGGGCGTAGGCTATGAGGTGGGTGAGGGGTAGTGGGGGCCCTGGCAGGAACTGCACGAGGTATATCAGGGCGGCCCCGGTCTTCCCCGCCCTGAACGCCTCTACCGCCTCCACCAGGTTGAAGAGGTCGCCTATTACCGGCACGAAGCTGATCAGCTCCCTAGCGATGGCCTCTTCAATGTCCCTGGGTATGGGCTCGACGAGCCTCTCTGGCATGCCACCGCCCCGTAGATAAGCTCCGCTGCGAAGCTATATCTCGGTGATCTCCCCGTGGCGAAGAAGGTTGGGAGGGGCGCGGATCCCCTGTGGCTGCTCAAGGCGCTGCCGGACCCCCCTAGGCTCAGCCCCGTGCTCAACAGGTTGATAGACCGGGTGCTGCACCCCCTAGCCGAGAAGAACAGGGCGCTCTACCTACTGGACTCCGCCCTGCACATATCCGTGGAGCTGGGCGACGCCCTGGTGCAGAGCATCGTGAAGAGCATCAGGTACAACGCGCCGAGGCTCCTAGAGAAGGAGGGAGAACGGTGAAAAACCTGCTTCCTTCCTCACCCTCCTCTCAGCCCTGATCACCTTCATGCCCAGCCACCTCACGCGGTTTAGGCGGGTTCGGTTCGTCGAGTACTACCTCCTCAACAACTATGGGTATTGACTCCCTGAACTTGCGCTCAGCCTCCGCCTCATCGTCAGCCTCGATAACTGCGTGCGGTGCGGCACCCGTGTTCTCGAACCACCTCATGAAGTCACTCCTTATCCTGACCAGGTATTTCTTACCCATCACTCGGTCACCTCGGGCTCTACCGGCTCCTCCTTCTCCTTCTCGACAAGTGCCACCGCCACCCTGAACAGCCTCTTGCAGTGCGGGCACCTAACCACAAGGCTCGTTATCCTGAACGTCACCTTCCTAACCATCACCCACCCACCTCGACCCTTATCCCGCCTGCCTCCAGCTTCCTCACCCTGAACGGCCCGATCCTCAGCTCCTCCCCAGCGCCCATGAACCTGCTGAGGTGGAGCAGCACCAGCCTCGCGTACTCCAGGAACACCGGGCACGTAAGCACGTCCCTATCGAAGCACCTGTTGCCCGCCAGGGGGCACAGCTTGGCGAACGGGCACGGAGTGGCGATCACCGCGTACCCACCTCGTAGTCCTCCTGCAGCTTGTCCGGGGCGAGCTCCCTCGCGAGCCTCACCTCTATCCTCCGCTTACCGCCCTCCTCCACGAGGTGGACCACCTTGTCTACGTGCCTGAGCACAACCATGTTCATCCGCGGCACCAGCTCCTGGGCCTCGAACGAGAGGAGCTTCTCGTGCGCTATCACGAGGGACGTCGCGGGCTTGAGCCACCTCAGCCTCAGCATCAGGGAGTCCACGAGCCTGGCGTAGAGCAGGTTGTCGTAGGGCGAGACCCTGGGGCCCAGCACCGCGGCCTGCAACGTGGTGAGCGAGTCTATGATCACCAGGGTCTCCAGGTCCCGCTGCACCCCCCTCAGCGCCTCCACCACCTGCGAGTACACGTCGCGCGGGCCCCTAGACATCTTTATGTAGTGCACCTTGAGGTCCGGGTTTATCCTGAAGTACTCCTTGGTGTAGTTGGCGTCGAGGAGCAGGAGGTGCGACTCCTTGAAGTGCCTGCTCAGCATCAGGGCCAGCACCGACTTCCCCACGAAGGGCCTGCCGTAGAGCACCACGACGTCGCCCTGGATGAGCTGCTTCAGCTCCGAGACCCTCACCTTCCCACCCCGGGCCTGCAGTACAGCCCCCTCGAGGGCGAGACGATCTTCCCCATCCTCTTCAGCTGCCAGGCGTAGCTCCTGATCGTCGCCCTGCTCACCCCCCTCCCCAGCTCCCGCTCCAGCTCCTCCAGGAGCTCCTCTAGGGTGACGCAGCCCCGGGTGTACACAACGCGGAGCACCAGGGACATGAGCCTCGCCACGCGCACCACCGGTATAGAAGGGGTGTAGAAAAGGTAAAAAATATTTCGCCCGGTCAGCCGCCGGGGCGGGCCAGGGCCTCGTCGATGACGTCGTCGTCGAGGGCCTCCAGCCACCTGCACACCCAGGCGTAGCCGCGGAGGCACGCCGCGACGTAGAGCGCGTGCTGGTTCCAGAGCCGCCCCAGCTCCCCGGCGATCACGCTGCTCCACCGCAGCAGCTCCCTGGCTAGGTGCGCCGGCGCGTCTACCCAGCCCTTCACCGGGTGGAGCACCCTGGCCCTAGCCATGCGCACGGCCAGCGCCCTCAGAACAGGTTCTCGTCCTCCTCGCCCTCCTCCAGCCCCTCCTCCTCCAGGGCCTCCTCCAGGCTCGACGCGGGGGAGATGATCCAGAGCCTCGGCGTCACGATCAGCTCCTCGCCCCCATCGGGCCTCTCCACGTAGACCACGGCCGCGCCCCGCACCACCGCGACCTGCACGAAGTCGTCGCCACCTGGCACAAGGACCCTCCTCTTGCCACCGGGGAGCTCCGCCACTATCGCGCAGCCCTTCTCGAACCTCGCCACCACCCCGGGGACCGAGACCTCGAGGGGCACGCGCACCACCGAGTATAGAGCTGGTATAGAGAGAGTTAATAAAGGTTTCGCCCGGCCCGGGGCACCCCCAGATCCTAAAGAGAACCTTCTAGGACCGGGCGCCGGGGGGCTGCTCCACGAACCTCCACTTCTTCTCGGTCGCGTCGAAGTAGATCTCTGCGTCCTCCCTGAGCACCTTGAAGAGCTTGCTCAGCTTCTCGCTCCCCAGCCTCCGCTCCACCTCCTCCTCGTTCGACGTGTCTATCTCTGCGAGCCGCTGCACGAACTCGCGCCAGAGCCCGGGGTGGACGGCGACCCTCCGCCTAGCGGTCTCCACGACCACCGCCCCCTCCTGCCCGAGCCTCTTGAACAGGGCGTCCCTGTTCCTTATCTTGGGCGGGAGCTCGTCCTCCACGAGGATGCCCTGCCTAGCCAGGATCTCCATGGCTCTGGAGCCGCGCCCCGCCGCGCCCCGCCCCTCTCTGGAGCGCTCCTCTCCGGGGCGCTCTGCACCGCGGTGCTCCGCTCCGCTCTGCACCAGCTCTAGGAGCTTCTCGGAGAGCTCCTCCCACGTCTCCGCGCCCAGCAGCCTCTTCAGCCTGCGGAAGTTGTTGTACGCCCTCTCGCTCAGGGTCACCTTGTACAGGCCGTACTTGCCCACGCTACCCCACCCCCATGAACATGAGTGCTAGGGCCACCACGTCGTTCAGGTTGTCGAAGCCCCACTCCCTGCGCAGCCTCTCCAGGTCCTCGTAGACGCCCCTCTTCACCTGTATCCATACGTACTCGGGGTCGCGCCCATCCTCCACAGCGTCGGGCGCTAGCCTAGCCCCCACGGCTAGGTGCTCCGGCGCGCCCGGCGGCGCTCTGGAGCGCAGTACCTCGGAGCTCCCCACCGCACTCCACCGCGTAGCACTACGGAGCGCTCCAGTATATAAACCACGCGGCTCGATACCCGGTAGGGGGAGGCTCGCGAGCGATGGGGTCTCCCCACAGAAGGGTTGAACGGGGTTACCCCACGGAAGGGTTGAGGTGGTGCCCGTGCCCCTGGGGAAGAGCATCAAGGTGTCCGACGACGTGTACGAGGAGCTGAAGAGGCTTAGGCGGGTGCTCGGGGTGGAGTCGCCGAACCAGGTGATCAGGAGGCTGCTGGAGCTCTGCGGGGATGGGGTTACCCTATCGAAAGAGGTGAATGGGGTTACCCCACGGAAGCGTGGAGACCCCCTCGCCGCTGCTGCGAGCTGCGTGGCCAGGGTTCTGCGGAGGGGTGCTAGGGGCAGGACCTACGTGGTGGAGTGCAGGGATGGTAGGAGGGCGGTGGTGCCGGAGGAGACCATCCCTAGGCTGGTGGAGATGCTGGGGGACGCGATCCTCGTGGAGGAGTAGCTACCCCGCCAGGGCTTCTTCGAGCGCTAGGGCCGCTAGGGATAGGAGGGTGGCTAGGAGCAGGAGGAGGGCTGCGAGGCCAAGGATCGTGGCTGCGCCCCTGGCCACCCCCGCGTAGACGTGGGCGAGGGGGCTGGGACCCGCCAGGGCCCCGAGCCGCGCTATGAGCGCCGCGGCGCCCAGGAGCATGGATAGGAGCATGGTGTAGAGGAGGAGGGCTAGGAGCGTCAGTGCTAGGAGCGCGGCGGCTCTAACCGTGCACCACCTCGTAGCACCGCCTCCCGACGCACACCACGGTGACCTCGGGCTCCGCCCCCCTCTCCCCGACGACCACGTCCACCGAGACCAGTATGCCACCGCTTACCGTGGTGGTGGTGAGGTGGTGGTAGAACAGGGCCCTCCAGAGCGACACGATGAACCCGGGCTCCGAGGCTATGAGCAGCTCCATCAGGGGGCCACCCCGCCGGAACTAACCGAGACCCCGCGGGGAAATAAGCCTGTTGCCCCCTCCGCAAACCCTACGCAAAGCTTATGTAGGTCCTGCGCAGAGCCTACGCAGGGTGTGGCGCGTGGGCGACTCGGTTCCCGTGACGGTCTCGCTCCCCGCCCCCTACGTGGACGCGCTCGACGAGCTGGTTAGGAGGGGCGTGTACAGGAGCCGCTCCGAGGCGATCCGCGAGGCGATCCGGGAGCTGCTGAAGAGGGGGTTCCCCGACCTGTACCAGGAGCTGGTGGGCGGCGAGGGTTGAGGATAACGGAGCTGCTCTACAGGCTGCAGCTGGAGGAGTTCGAGGAGCACTACGCGAGGCTGCTGAGCCGCCCCGGCACGGTGTGGGTCTCGGCACTGGTGCTCTGCCCCACGAGGTGGAGGCTGATGCTGAGGTTCCCCGAGCTGGCCAAGGCCGACTTCAGGGGGAGCTACGCCCTGGGGAGGGCGGCGCACCTAGGGGTCGAGCAGCTGCTGAGGGACCACGCGCAGGACCTGGGGTTCTCGAAGGTGGAGACCGAGGTGGAGGTGGAGAGGAGGGTCGTGGTGGACGGCGCCTCGGTGCTTCTCAGCGGCAGGGTAGATGCCCTGGGGCTCTCCGGAGGTGGGAGGACCGTGATAGAGGTGAAGACGGCTAGGGGGGACTACGGCCTGCCGCACGAGCACCACCTGCTCCAGCTCAGGATCTACATGTGGATGCTGGGGGCGTCTAGGGGCGTGCTCCTCTACCTCACCCCGGAGAGGGTGGCGGAGTACGAGGTTGGGGAGCCCCTCAGCGAGGGCGAGGTGGCGGAGCTGGTCAGGGGGTTCCTCCGCGGCGAGCCCTCCCCGAGGTACGACTGGGAGTGCGGGTACTGCCCCTACGCCCCGCTCTGCCCCAGGAAGAGGGTGAGGGGGAGGTGAGCCCCGTGATACTCTCGGACTCCGAGCTCAGGGCCTACATACTGGGCGGGAGGCTCGGGGTGGAGCCCCTCGACCCGGAGCTGGTCAGGGAGAACGGCGTGGACCTCAGGATCGGCGGGCAGTACTGCCTGATCAGCGGCGGGGCGAGGGTGGTGGACGTGAACGTGGACAGCCCCGCCCAGCTGGACGGCGTGTACCGCTGTGGGGAGGCGGAGGAGCTGGTGCTGGCGCCGAGCGCTAGGTACCTGCTCCACACCCTGGAGTACATCAGGGTGCCCCCGGAGCTCATGGGCTTCGTGGAGCTGAGGAGCACCTTCGCCAGGCTCGGCTTCCTCATGCCGCCCACGATAGTGGACGGGGGTTTCGAGGGGCAGCTCACCATCGAGGTCGCGACGCCGCCCTTCCCGGTCAAGCTCAGGGCGGGGACGAGGTTCCTCCACGTAGTGTTCGCCAGGCTGAGTAGCCCCGCGGTCAGGCCCTACAGGGGCAGGTACCAGGGTCAGAGAGGTGTGACGCTCCCGAAGCTACCGCCTTGATTTTTTCGGCGTGGGCCCCACGCCCCCCTAGGCGGCGCGGGGGCTCGCCGTGGGCACGGCTCCCCCGTGCATCAGCGAACACGCCCACCGCGGGGCTCCTAAGCCCCGCCCTCCCGGGGTCCCCGCGCCGGGGGAGGGGTGGTGGAGATGGGTGAGGAGCTCGAAGTGCTGGCCGCGGCCCTGATCATCCTCGCCCTGGCCGCGGTGTTCGTAGCGGTGGTCTACTGGGCGGTGGGGGAGGCGTTCGGCTACATCATGGGGAGGTACCCCAGCCCGTGGCAACGCCTAGCCCTAGCGGTGCTCACCGTCCTCGCGCTCCTAGCGCTGTGGGACCGCGGGGGCTGCACCTGCGTCGAGGAGCAGGGGCTCCAGGGGTGGTAACCTATGGAGTGGAGGGAGGGCGCGGTCTACAGGTTCGCGCTGAAGAGCGGGAAGGTGCTCATCGCTAGGGTAGAGAAGGTGCTCCGCGATGGGAACGGGGTCTACGGCCTGAGGCTGAGGATCCTGAAGGTGATCAGGAAGCCGAGCCACAGCGCGACCAAGGAAGGCGACCTCGCATGGGTAGAGACAGGCGTCATTATCCGCGCAAAGCCCGTGCCACCACCAGAGATCTCGATCCCCAAATGGTTCTTCGAAGGTGGGTAGCCGTGGCTAGGTCTAGGTATGCTGGTTCTAGGATGTTCCACCTGGTCACCAGGACGTGGAACCCCATCACTGGCTGTTTGCATGGATGTGTCTACTGTTGGAGTAGGAGGCTCGTGGAGACGAGGCTTAGGTGGATCACGAGGAAGTATAGACATGGTTTCAAACCCGCGTTCCACGAGGAGGAGCTGAGCGAGTTGTTCAAGCCTGGGGAATTCGTCTTTGTATCGGATATGGGCGACATGTTTGGGGATTGGGTGCCCGAGGAGTGGATTATGAGGGTTCTCGACGTTGTCAGGAGGTTTCCGAAGACGACGTTCCTGTTCCTGACGAAGAACCCTAGGCGGTACCACGTACTCAAAGGCACACTATGCCTCTACAGGAACGCTATCTTCGGCGCCACGATAGAGACCGACATCGACGACCTCTACGCTGGTCACCGCATATCTGGCGCGACGACGCCATCCGAGCGTATACAGTGCATGAGATCCCTCGGGGCTCTGAGGAAGATGGTGAGCATAGAGCCAGTGATCGAGTTTTCGAATCCGAAGACGTTCGCCGAGAGGGTAGCCGAGATAGAGCCAGAGTTCGTCTACGTGGGGTACGACAACTACAACAACAAGCTGCCGGAGCCACCGCTGAGCAAAACGCTTGAGCTGATAGACACTCTGAGATCGCACGGCATCGAGGTCTACGAAAAGACCATTAGGAAAGCGTGGTGGGAACAGTGAGCAAGGTTTGGCTATTCCCTATGATGCGCTGTGTTGCGTTCTGCTACGAGACTCACTGTGATGTAGAGGCGTACGCTAGGTGCGTAGGTAGTGTTGAGATCCCCGACGAAGCTATCTATACGGAATGCGAAGAAAAGACTTGTGACAAGAGAGGGCTGAGGCTGTGTTTAGATAACTGCAGGGAGAAGTATGGGGAGGTTAACCATGAGTGTTAGGAGGTTTGTGTTCAGGGTTGTGGTGGAGGTCGATAGGTTCTACGAGGCGGGTCTGGATGAGCTGTCCGAGAACCTCAAGCAGATCGTAGAGGCGATGATAGGGAAGAGGGGTGGGTAGCGGTGGATAGCTACGAGCTGGCCGCGTACCTGATCATAGCCCTGATCATCCTCGCCCTGGCCGCGGTGTTCGTAGCGGTGGTCTACTGGGCGGTTGGCGAGGCGTTCGGCTAC
>QMWY01000028.1 GCA_003661865.1 Thermoprotei archaeon | reverse complement strand
TCTGAGCACACCTTCTGGACGTAGCCCATGGCCTCCTCTACGAAGCTCCTGATCTCATCGCTCACCTGAAGCGCCCGAGAAGCTCTATGGGCATGCAATAGTATTAAGCTTTAGCCCTTGGCCCCTTAGGGATCTGCGGGCCAGGTGGTGATAGGGGGTTACGTGCTCCGTGGCCTAGTAACGTTCCTGGTATGGGCCCTTATACTCGAGCTCATCACGCTCATCTACCTAGCGAGTACTGAGCGTGTCGTGAGCGTAGAGGGCGCTGTGACCCTCGTCCTCACAGTAGCTACGGCACTCGCCCTCGCACTGGCGATCAGGCTCGTTAGGAAGGAGCTATCGTGATTGTGCTGCCTGCAGAGACCCTGATCTCCTCGAAGGCGCCGCGCCTATACACAAGCAGCGTCCCGTCAACAGCGCTCCTCACCACAACCCCTCCTTCGCTCCGCAGCACCTCTACGGGGTAGGGCGGCAGCAGGTACTCCTTGATCCCTATAACCGCAACCCCTCCCTGGATAGGCGATAGCACCAGCACATCGCCTCTGCAGGGCTCGACTTCAACCTCGAGCTCCTCACCACGCCTCACCACGCCTCTCGAGCCCTTGGAGACGAGGTAGTACGCGTACTCATCGGCTGTGGGGAGCCTCGGGATATCCCCAAGCCTTACCACCCCCTTCACGGGTTTGTCGCCGCGGTACACGTTCAGGATCGCCACCACGGGTATGCCGTGCACCGTCGAGGCCACCTTTAGGGGTACCGGGTTGTTGTAGGGGTCTTCGAAGAGGAGGTCGCGCGTCGGGACCCCAGGGGCATCGACCCTTACCACCTCTCCGCTCGGCAGGGCGATCCTCCTGATGAGCTCCACGTTAGCCTTCTCGGGTTGCCTATCGGTTAGGTAGATCGGGCCTCCGCTGAGCACCGCTGCCACCGCGTAGAGCTCGGCGCACGGGTCGTAGCTCATCCACATATCGTAGTCCGGGTACGTTATGTGGGAGAAGAAGAGGGCATTGTACACGTTCCACATCGTGTGAAGCCTAGCCCCGCCCCTCCACATGGGTATGTAGTCTAGGGACACCCGGGTCACGTTGCTCAGTAAGAAGTTGCTGTAGCACTCGGGGGTCATGGCCATCGAGTTCAGGATCCACATGCCGTAGTGCCCTGCGGCCAGCTGCAGCGCGAGCTCCAGCGAAGATGCTGAGCGCCCCCGCGGCTCGTAGGGGTATGCGAACCTGACGTACCACTGGTTATCGGTCTTGACGAAGTCGAAGCCCCACGTCCTGAAGAGCCTCAGGAGCGAGTCGAAGAACCTCTCAGCCTCCTCGAGGCGGGGGCTCGGGGCGAAGGCACCTGTGTTCGCATCGGGTACGTAGGGGGCCCCCAGCTCCTCGAAGAACCCTGCGTAGCCCCCTGCCCAGTGCGCGTTTATCGTGTGCCAGAGACCCACCTCCTCAACCCCTGCCTCCTTGAGCTCCCTAACCAGGGCCTCGAACCCCTTCGGGAACCTATCGCTCCTAGGCCTCGGCTCCCTGATGATCCTGACCGATATCACCCCGGATCTCCAGTGCCTCTCCTCAACCGGGTGGCTCTCCTCGATCTGCCACCCATCGTCAACTATGACCCACCTAACCGGGACCCTCCTCTCGATAAGCCCCCTCACTATCCTGGTGACGCTCTCGTGGCTCAGGTCATCTAGCTGAAGTGCATTCCAGCTGCACCACCCCAGCTTAGAGATTACGCGCGGCACGGGCTTCTCGGTTCTCAGCCCCGTGTTCGTGGCCCTGGCCAGCGCCTTCATAACCTCCTCAACAGCCCGGTACGGATCGTTACTGTGCGAAGCCGCTAGGAACCAGCCGCTGAAGGAGCTGCTAGGAACCCCTGTATCCACCGATACGCTGAGGCCCCGCCCTATGCTCGAGGAGACGTCGCCGCTGCTAAGGGCGGCTAGGGCTAGGTACCCATCGCCCCTCTGCGCAAGGAGGAATGCCGTGTAGGGGTAGACGCCATCGACCCCCCGCGCCGTGTAGGGGAAGGTCCAGCAGCTTATCGCTAGGGCCCTTCCCCGGGGCTCAGCAGGGTACGGGATCTCATCTGGCGGCCGGGGGGTGCTGGGCTTACGGTCCCTGGCCAGCAGGTCGTAGTACTCAAACCCCTTCTCGTATTCCACAGCCAGGTTGTAGAATGTGAGGCCCAGTACAGGTCCCAGGGCCTCGTCGACTCCTACCTTCAGGGTTAGCGGGCTCGATGAGAAGGCTGTGGCCGGGGAGCGCGCCTCGACATAGAGCGCTGCGGCCGAGCCCCCCAGGGGCATGGCCCTTAGCGCAACCCTGCTGCAGTTGGGCGCCTTGAACACCCCGTTCTTCTCCTCGAGCTCCGACGCTGTGTACTCAACACCTGTCTCAAACCTCAGGCGCTCAACACGTACCTTCAGCCTAACCCCTCCTAGGAGGAGCTCCATGACCACCACCTAGCGGGGTACGCGGGTCTGGGTATGCGTGGAAGAAAGGGGCATGGGTATCGCCTCATATATCGCTCCACTTGCGGT
Organism: Thermoprotei archaeon; assembly: GCA_003661865.1. GTDB lineage: Archaea > Thermoproteota > Thermoprotei_A > Sulfolobales > Ignisphaeraceae > QMWT01. The sequence goes on along the minus strand of QMWY01000028.1, from coordinate 7,207 downwards.
AGAGCAGGGGGATGTCTGATATGAGCCTCTTCGTGTAGGGGTGCCTCGGGGACTCTATCAGCTCGTCGGGGTGCCCCTCCTCAACAAGCTCGCCCCTGTACATAACTAGGATCCTGTCCGATACGTAGTACGCCAGGCCCATGTCGTGGGTTATGAAGAGTATCGATAACCCCCTCTCGTCCCTGAGCTTCATGAGGAGCTTCAGTATTCCTGACCTCAGCGTGGCGTCGAGCATCGACACGGGCTCGTCTGCTATGAGGAGCTTGGGCTCTACCAGCAGGGCCCTAGCTATCATTACGCGCTGCCTCTCGCCCCCGGAGAGCTCGTGGGGGTACTTCCCAAGGACGTAGCGGGGGTTGAGCCCCACCTCGATAAGCGCCTTCTCGACAAGCCCCCACCTCTCCTCATCATCCATGTCTTTGGGGAGCAGCTTGAACATCTGCTTAAACACCCTGTCTACGCGGTAGAAGGGGTTGAAAGCCCCGTAGGGGTCCTGCATAACCCCCTGGACGCTCCTCCGGTACCACAGGATGTCCTCGCGGCTCCTGAGATCCCTCCACACATCCCTGCCCTCGAAGAGCACCCTTCCGCTCGTGGGCTTCTCCAGCCTCAGGATAATCTTCGCAGTCGTTGTCTTCCCAGAGCCACTCTCGCCAACGAGCGACACGATCTCGCGCCTACCTATCGTGAAGGACACGCCCTTGACCGCGTCGATCCTCCTCCTGGTGAAGAGCCCTACCACGAACACCTTACTGAGGTTTTCGACGCGCAGCAGGGGCTCAGGCAGCTCCACCACCCCTCAGGTGGCAGTAGATGAGCCTAGAGCCTATGACCACGGGCCTCGGCTCCTCCCTCCTGCACCTATCGGTTGCGTAGGGGCACCTCTCAGCGAATGGGCATCCACGCGGCGGGGTCCTGAGGTCTGGTGGCGCCCCCCTGATCTCCACAAGCCCCCTCTTCTTCACCTCGGGCTCGGGTGTGAGGATAGAAGATATGAGGAGCTCGGTGTAGGGGTGGAGGGGCTTGAATATAACCTCCTCAAGGGGCCCCACCTCGACGATCTTCCCCGCGTACATCACAGCTATCCTAGTGGCGATCTGCCTCACCACGGCTATGTCGTGGGTTATGAACACGATGCTCTTCACGATCCCCTCGTTCCACAGCCTCTTGAGGAGCTTCAGAACCACCTTCTGCGTGGAGACGTCTAGGGCTGAGGTGGGCTCATCGGCTATCAGGAGCTTGGGGTTCAGGAGCGTGGCGATCGCTATGGCTACGCGCTGCCTCATACCGCCGGAGAGCTCGAATGGGTAGAGGTCCAGGGCCCTGATATCGAGGCCCAGCTCCTCGAAGCGGTCCCGGGCCATGGAGTAGACCTCGTCGTCGTCAAGCTCTGGGTTGTGGACCTTGACGAAGTCCCTGATTATGTCCCTCACCCTCATCGTGGGGTTGAGCGCGTTCATAACGCTCTGGGGCACTAGGGATACCTGCTTACCCCACACCTCCCTCTTCAGCCTATCGCGCGGGAGCCTGTTCAGCTCTACGCCCTGGAGCAGCACCCTTCCCCTAACGAGGTGCAGCGGGGGCTTCACATTCATCATCATTACCCGGGCCAAGGTCGACTTGCCGCAGCCGCTCTCACCAACGATCCCGAGGATCTCCCCCTCACCGATCTCAAGCGAAACGCCGTTGACTGCGTACACCGTTCCGTACCTAGTGATGTACTGGGCGTAGACGTCGTCAAGCTTCAGCAGCGGGGGCAAGCCCTAGCCACCCCTAAGCCTCGGGTTGAACACCTCATCGAGGCTTATAGATACGAGGACTAGCGAAGCAGCTATGGCAACTATGACCACGGTTGTTGGGAGCCACCACCACCAGAGGCCCCTGATAACAGCGTTGTTCGTCTGTATCCAGAAGAATATCCTGCCCAACGTCACCCCCTCCGTGGGGCCCAGCCCTATGAAGCTTATGCCCGCCTCCTGCAGGATCGCCCCCGCCACGAGCTCGGCGAAGCTCATCGCTATGTAGGTGGCCATGTTGGGAAGGAGGTCGAAGAGGCTTATGGAGAGCCACCTATCGCCTGCCAGGAGGGACATGTAGACGAAGTCCCTCTCCTTAAGGCTGAGGAACTCCCCTCTCACAACCCTTGCTAGCCAGGGCCAGCTGGTGATGCCTATGAGCAGGGCCACGAGCTCTATGGAGCGTGTCTTGAATAGGGCGGCTATCAGTATAAGCACCAGGGTCGTCGGCATGAGCAGCACGGCGTTCGTGAACGCCATGAGCCCCTCATCAACCACACCCCCGCGCATAGCCGCGACAGCACCCACAAGCACACCTATCGCCAGGGCGACCACACCCGCGAGGAAGCCTACGTAGAGCGACGAGAGTATGCCCCGCAGCAGCTGCGCAAGGACATCGCGCCCCACGTAGTCCGTCCCCAGGGGGTGCTCGGGGCAGGGGGGCATGGAGCTCGGGAAGCTCATGTCCTCAGGATCTACGGGGTAGAGGAGGGGCCCCACGGCCCCTATGATGAGCACAGCTAGGAATACGGAGATTCCGGTGACGAACTTCTTATTGGCTAGGAGCTCGCTTACTATGCGTGGGAACCTCAAGCCTCCCCACCTACGCGCTTACGTACCCCTTCCTTATGCGCGGGTCGATCACCGCGTAGAGTATGTCCGTTATGAAGTTGGCTAGGAGCACGGAGGACGCCACGACTATGAAGCTCCCCTGGATGAGCATGTAGTCCTGGGTTATGGTGCCGCGGTAGAGCAGCCACCCAACCCCGGGGTAGGAGAACACTATCTCGGTGAGCAGCGCGCCCCCCACGGCGAAGCCCAGCTGCATTGAGAACCCCGTTATCTGCGGCACTAGTATGTTCTTGAAGGCGTACCTCAGGAGCCGGGACTCGGGCACCCCCATCGAGTCGGCGTACTCCATGTAGTCGGAGCCGAACTCGTATATAGCCATGGTCCGGGCTCCGGTGCCCCATACACCTATGCCTGTGAGGAATATCGATAGGAAGGGTAGTGCGTAGTGGTGTAGGTAGCTCCTTATGAAGTCCCAGGTGAGCGAGGGTACGAGACCTACGTCCCAGCCCCCGTAGGTGGGGAAGATCCTCATCTGGACAGCGAATGTGGCGAGGAGGAAGAACCCGAATATGAAGTAGGGCACCTGGGAGAGAACGACAAATGTTGAGAACAGGGCGTTGTCGATAGCGGTGTTCCTTCTATGGGCTGCATAGGTGCCCAGTACATTGCCTACGAACCACGAGGCGGTGTAGGCGGGTACGAGCAGCGCTAGGGACCAAGGGAGGGATGAGAATATGAGGTCCGATACCCGCTTCGGGAAGAACGTTATGGAGACCCCGAGGTCCCCGTGGGCAACCCTCCACAAGTAGTCTACGAACTGCTCCCACAGGGGCTTGTCCAAGCCGAAGTAGCTTAGAAGCGCTCGGTACCTCTCCTCAATAGCCTCGGGGTTCGTAGCCGCGGTCCTCATGAACTGCCTGAGCTGCATCAGAACGGCGTTTCCGGGGATCGCGCGGGGGAGGACAAAGGTTATGACGAGCATTATGATGAATGTAGCGGTGTAAAAAAGTATCTTTCTCAGGAGGAACTTGGTGATGGGGTGCATAACGGACCCCTTCTAGACCCGCTTCCCTACCTCCTCTTTATTGCGTATCCTATAACTATACCAACTATGAGCAGAACGATCCCTATACCAGCAGCAACACCCCAGTTAGTCTCGGTCCTAACAACTGTTGTCGGCATGGTCTTCTCAACGGTCTTGGTGACCACCGTTGACACCGTCCTCTCGACAGTCTTCTCAACTGTCTTCTCAACAGTCGTCAGCACCGTAACGGTCTTGCCGGGGGCGGTTACCGTCACCTTGGGTGTGGTAGGTGTTGTTGGGCTGGGCTTGGCGGCAGGTATGGAGGCCCAGAACTCCTTGAGAGGTATCGCAAGCTCCTTTATCCAGGCCGGCACCTTTGGAGTCTCGCCCTTCTTAGCGATGCCGAAGAACACGGGTAGCATAGCTCCCATGTCCCACGTGACTACGGGGTACCACCACGGGTTCTTCTCATTGGGCCACCCAACCCAGTACTTGGTGCTGTAGGCGTACCACGCCTGGCCGTAGTCTATGGGTATTATCGGTAGGTCGCGCGCGAATATCTCCTGGAGCTTCCCGTAGTACTCCCTCAGCTTCTCAACGTCGTAGACCTCCTTAGCCATCTCGTCAAGGATCTTCGCAACCTCCGGGTTCTCGTACCTCTCCAGGTTGTACTCAGCCTCCTGCCCAATGGGCTTGACCAGCCTCGGATCCATAACAGCCCTGTAGGTTAGCCACGGCGGGTAGAACACGGGTACTAGGGTGTCGGACTCCGTTATGTCGAACTCGCCCTTTATCAGGTGCTCCCACCACACCGACTCGTCAGGCATCCTGAAGTCCACTTCTATACCGAGGTTCTTCCTCAGGGAGTTGACTATCAGCTTCAGCGAGATTATCGAGTCCTCCCACCCAGCCGGTATCTCGGCAACGAGCTTAACGGGCTTGCCATCAGGCGTGTAGAGCTTCCCATCCTTCCAGTAGTACCCAGCCTCCCTCAGCATAGCCTTCGCCTTCTCGGGGTCGTAGACAGGCATCATCTTCGGGCCCCAGACCTTCTTCGCGATCTCTTCGTGGAAGTACATCTTCCACATCGGGGCCATCAGCGCGTACATGTAGGGTGTCCTGTAGGAGGTGTGCCTAAGGGCCTTCGCTATGATCTCGTCGTAGGGGATCGCGTAGGCTATCGCCCTGCGGAACGCGGGGTCGCTGAGCGGCGGCTTCTTGTTGTTCAGGTATAGGCTCCAGATACACCACCACGGCATGTATGGAGGCTCTTCGAACCAAGTGCCGATTCCGTACTCCTTCTTCAGAGCCTCTACGTCTAGGAGAGCCTCGTTAAACAGGTCGATCTCGCCCGCCCTGAACGCCGCCTCAGCAGAGGACACGTCTTTGAATATCAGTACTACTATGTACTTAGGCTTGGGAAGGCCGAAGATGCTCTTGCCCCACCAGTCATCTATCCTCTCGAAAACTATCGCCTGGTCCGAAACACTCCTGACCTTGTAGGGCCCCGACACAACCATCTTCTTCAGGTCCATGTTGGGCCACGATACGAAGTCCTCACCCTTCTCCCTGTATATGGACTCCCAAGCATGCTTAGGCGCAGGCCTCATGCTGAGGAGGCACGTCAGGAATATGTAGTAGTTGGGCTTCTTCAGCTCGACTATGAAGGTGTGGCTATCAACGGGTTTTAAATCCATGTAGATGTCGCACCCGCCGCTCATCCCCAGCTCTATGCCCAGCTTCCACGCGAACATCACGTCGTCGGTAGTTATCGGCTCCCCATCGCTCCACCGCGCCTCGGACCTCAGCGTAACCCTGAGCTTGTCGGGGGCGATCCACTCCAAGGACTTGGCTATGAGGGGTACTATCGATAGGTCGTAGCCGTTGTAGAGGAAGAGGGGTAGGTACAGCATCGTTGTGCCCGCGGCGCTCTCCCAAGAGAACGGGTTGAACGATGTCGGGGGCCCCCACTGGGCGCCAAAGGTGTACAAGGTCTCTTCACGTGGCAGCGCGCCCTGTGCGGAAGCGGTGTTGAACGAGCCTAGGGGTATGGCGAGCGAGGCGAGGACAACGGCCACAACTATGGCGCTGAGGATCTGCTGAGCCTTCACGGAAACCCACCTTCTTCAGATACAGCTGAACTTCCGCCCAAATAAAGATAGTGTAGAGGTTCGTATCCGGAGTGGACTGGTTACAGCCCGTCCTAGGCGGGGGTGGGAGTCAGGAGATTTTTGAAACGGGTACTATTCTCTCGGCTAAGCGCTCCAGCCCGAAGCTCCTCATGTAGTGCCCTATCCTCCCCTTGAGGCTGTTCAGGATCGTAGCCTCCGCATCTACACCAGCGTTGCTGAGCCGGGATGCGAGGCTCCTCAACGCCTCCTCAACCCTCGGTGCTGACCATACGTAGCGCGACGATATCCCTAGGACGAAGTCCTTCTCGTTCTCCGGCAGCTCCTCTAGCCCCCTTCCCCCGGCGTAGCGGCGCCACCTACCATCCCTCAGGATCTCCTCGGTAACGACCCTTAGGGCCCCTACCTCGCCGCCCAGCACCTTCCTCGCCTCTTCCTCTAGGGTCTTAACAGCCATGTACTGTCTGTAGGCGAACTCGGGCCCTATGTTGGCGCCGCCCACCCCCACCCTGGGGAACTCCTCGGGGTTCTCGACGAAGTCTGTGGAGTGCGTCTTCAGGAAGAGGCCGTGGTCCCCGGCTAGCTTCACGAGGCGGGCTGCCTTGGCCGTGTCGAGAGTGTTGCTGGGCCTGACAACTGTTCCCACATCGCCCACGAGGAAGAGGAGCCTGGCCTCATGGACGCCGCGGTTCTCGAGACCCCTCTTCACGAGGGCTATGAGCCTAGCGGTGCTCTCCTCATCCCTGAGCCCCCACCTATCACTACCCACCTCGTAGCTAACCGGGGGGAGCCCAGCACTCCTCCTAACGTCCTCCGCGAACTCTATCAGCTTCACGGTGCGCCTAGCAACGGTCTCAGGATCGGGCACCCTACCCGGCTCAACCGTGGTGTCTATGTGGAGCACGTCGTACCCCGCCCTGAGAGCAGCCTCTATAGAGCGCTTGGCGGCCTCCATAGCCTCTCCAAGCCCCAGGTCCTCCTCGACGTGCCTATCCTTGAGCCACGGCCCCCCGTGGTCCAGGGCGACGATCACGGGCTGCTCAACCCCTAGCTCCTCAACCTCCCGTGCTAGGTGCTCAACAAAGCCCTTGGGGGTCCACCCCGTGTACCCCCCATCGACATCGACCTGGTTCAGCGAAGCTATGAACATCACCGGGGCCTCGAGCTCCTTGGCGGCCAGGAGGGCGGCCCTGACAACGTACCTCGACACCGGTGATATTCCTAGGAGCGTGAAGCTTCCCAGGGCCCTACGCCCCTCCCTCAGGAGCAGCTCGGCTATGGGCACACCCCTCTCCTCTGACACCCTCCTGAGGGCGCTCCTATCGAACACCCTAGGCATCCACACCCCCGCCTCCAGAGCCGTGCCCCCTGTGCTTTACGCTTTGCCCAGCCGATCACCACCTATCCGCCTGCCAGACGTAGGGCACGCCCCGGGGGAATAGTATGGATAGCGCGCGCAGCGCCCC
>QMWY01000027.1 GCA_003661865.1 Thermoprotei archaeon | reverse complement strand
CATCAAAATGTTATGGTAACGCTCCAAGGGTGTTAATACGTACGCATGTATATACATGTGGATGAGCTGCTTTAACTAGGAGAAAGCTTACCTTAAGCATAAGCAAAGAGCTGATCGAGGAGGCCAAGACCTATGCTCGAGTGCTTAGCGTACACAAGGTGGGTTGATATCTATCTTAGCAGAGGAGCTCGGGGTAGGTAGCCTAGAACCCTCATCAGAGAATGAGATACCCATGTCTAGGCCTAGGGGTTTGAACGCTGCGGAGGTTGTGAAGGAGCTGAGAAGGGGAGAGGGCTAAGGCGATCTCTCACGGCACTGAATGAAGAGATGTACTACTTAGATACCAGCGCCCTAGTAAAGAGGTACGTCAGTAAGCCCAGTAGCGATATCGTGGACAGGATATTTAGTGAGTGCTACCGCGGTATCAGCAGGATCTCGTTCTCGTACTGGAACGTAGCTGAAGCAGCTGTGGTATTCGACAAGTACGAGAGAAGGCTAGGGCTTAGCGCAAAGAGGTTGATGCGAGACCTTCTGAGGGAGATGAGGACCCTTGCTAGGCTACACCGGCTCGTAGTTGTAGATGTAAGCCCTAAGGTCCTGAGGGGATCGGTGAAGGTGGTATTGAAGCACCATATCTATGTAGCAGATGCTCTGCAGATAGCATCGGCTACCATGGCTAGGAGTAGCATATTCGTAACGGGGGATAGGGATCTGGCCAAGGTAGCTGAGGATGAGGGGTTGAAGGTCATATACGTGGGTTAGAATGCTGTAGCAGCTACGCCTTCTTATCGCGGTAGCTACCGTAGCTCCGCATTGGGAAGGGGTATCGATGTATGGTGTTTAGGTGAGGCGTTGGGTAACCGGTAGCCTGCTTAATACCTTAGCAAGCCTCTATCTGCTACGGTGTATACACGCTTGGCCAGCGCTGCTCCTACACCCTCGTTCAAACACCTTGCCCTAGATCAGCATATGCTCAAGATAGTTGTGGGTAGTCCTAGGCTTAGGAGCTTTGCTGTGGTCTCTGAGCCCCCGTGCTGCACAGGTGGTGATGCATGGAGGGTTGTCGAGGATAGGGATGGTGTGGAGGTATACTGGTCTGGTAGGAAGCTCTTCTCTATGCGTATAGCCACCTGGGAGCGCGGCGTCGAGATCACGCATACGCTTGAGAGGGATGAGCATGTCTACGGGTTGGGGGAGAAGTATGCGCACCAGGATAGGAGGTTCAAGAGGTTCCACTTCTGGAACGTTGACCAGACCGTTCACCTCCCCTCGGGGGACCCGATGTACAAGTCCATACCGTTCTACATCGTTGCCAAGCCGGGTAAGGTCTACGGGGTATTCGTGGATTACCCGGGGTACCTCTACATAGATACCGGTGTTGAGCACCTAGACAGGATTGTTATCAGGGTTGGTGCTGGATACGCGGTCCTCTACGTGTTCTCGGGTGAGAACCTCTACGAGATCCTAGATGCCTACACACGGCTTACGGGAAGGCCCTTCATGCCTCCTAAATGGGCTGTTGGGTACCACCAGAGCCGCTACAGCTACGCGAGTCAGGATGAGGTGCTGAGGGTAGCTGAGGAGTTTAGGCGTAGGAGGATCCCCTGCGACGCTATATGGCTAGACATAGACTACATGGATGGGTACAGGCTCTTTACGTGGAGCAGGGATAGGTTCCCCGACCCGAGGGGGATGATCGAGAAGCTCCACTCCATGAACATGCGAGTTGTTACGATAGTCGATGTCGGTATCAAGGAGGAGAAGGGGTACCACGCCTACGACAGGGGTGTGGAGCTCAACGCATTCCTGAGGACGCCCGATGGAGAACTGTTCCGCGGCGGGGTGTGGCCAGGGCTATGTGTCTTCCCCGACTTCCTCAGGAGCAGTGGTAGGAGGTACTGGGCGCAGCGCCTAGCGGAGTTCATGGGGGTGGGGGTCGACGGTATATGGCTCGATATGAACGAGCCCGCGATATTCTACATGGAGAAGCCCTTCAGGAGCATGGTCGCCGAGGTGTCCAAGAGGCTTATAGAGAACGATGTTGAGGGTGCGGGTAACCACTACTTCTGGAGGGCTAGGCACTTGATAGGGACGACATCAGTGGGCAAGGGCATTGGCATGGTGGATATACCTGCGGTCCACCTAGACGACGATGGCGGTGAGGTCCGCCACAGCGAGATCCACAACGCCTACCCGCTGCTGGAGAACGAGGCTACTAAGATGGGGTTCGAGATCGCTAGGCCCGGTAGGAGGTGGTTCATACTGACCCGCTCTGCCTATGCGGGGATCCAGCGCCTAGCTGCTGTGTGGACAGGTGATAACCAGTCCGACTGGGGCCACATGGCCATCTCCATACCCATGCTCCTAAACCTGGGGCTCAGCGGGGTCCCATTCGCAGGAGCCGATGTTGGTGGTTTCGGAGACGATGTGGACCCTGAGATGCTTGTTAGGTGGACCCAGCTCGGCGCCTTCTACCCCTTCTTCAGGAACCATAGCTCGAAGGGTACGAGGAGGCAGGAGCCATGGGTCTTCGGCGAGCCCTGGAGCAGCTACGTAGCTGAGGCTATTAGGCTCAGGTACAGGCTCCTACCCTACATATACAGCATGTTTATAGAGGCTCACCGCAGCGGCAAGCCTGTGATAAGGCCTTTGTTCGCAGAGTTTCCGCAGGATGAGCAGAGCTACGTGGTTGAGGACGAGTTCCTAGTCGGTCCAAGCCTCCTAGTGGCCCCGGTGCTCACCCCTGGTGCTCGGGCAAGAGCTGTTTACCTACCGCAGGTGAGGTGGCTCGACCTATGGAGCGGTGAGGTGCTCGAGCCGGGGTGGAGGCTGGTTGAAGCCCCTATAGATAGGGTGCCGCTCTTCCTAAGAGAGGACGGGGCTGTTGTGACTACGGAGCCGCGGAGCAGCGCTACCGAGCCATGGGGTACCGTTACGATAGATGTGTTCGTTGGGAGGAAGGCGTGTGCGGTGCTCTACGACGATGATGGGGAGACCGCGGACTTCGAGAAGGGCAGATTCTTCGAGGCTAAGGTATGTATAGAGCGCCGGGGTGGCGATGCTGTTATCAGAGTTGAGGAGCTCCACATGGGCTACGAACCCGGGTTCTCTAAGGTGAGGATAAGGCTTCTTGGGAGCCCATGGGTTGAGAGGGTGCTTCTGGAGGGAGAGGAGCTGAGGGTCTATAGAAGCGGGAAAGCCGTTGTTGCTGAGCTCGGGATAGGTAGGCTCACCGCTTCTCAGCAGGGCTAGACCCCTTTACGTAGTATAGCCAGCACCTAACCCTAACACCGTTTACAACAACCTCAGGCGGCGGCTCCTCGAAGCAGCGCTTCGTTGCGTATGGGCAGCGCGGTGCGAACTTGCATCCCTTGGCAACGAACTCCTTCTCCTCTATACCCGAGAGCTTGATCGGCTTGAGCCACTCGCTCCTTCTACGCGGATCGGGCTCTGGTATCGATTCGAGCAGCGTCTGGGTGTATGGGTGCAGGGGCTTTGTCAGGACCCTCTCTATGGGCCCGTACTCGATCACGCTGCCCCTGTACATGATCGCTATCAGGTCGCTTATGTAGTAAGCTGTTGCTAGGTCGTGGGTTATGTATATGAATGAGGTCCCCATCTCCTCCCTGATGCGCTTGAACACGTTGAGTATGTTGACCCTTAGCGAGGCGTCGAGCATGGAGACGGGCTCGTCTGCTATGATGAGCCTGGGCCTGGTGAGCAGAGCCCGTGCTATCGCAACCCTCTGAAGCTCTCCGCCGGAGAACTCGTGGGGGTACTTCCCCTTCACCTTGTCTAGGTTCAGCCCTACGCTCCTAAGCACCTCGTCTATGTACGCGTCGATCTTGGCCCTCTCACTGATACCAACGATGTTCTTAACGGTTTCGTACAGGTACCCATAGACCCTCTTCAACGGGTTGAACGATGCGAACGGGTCCTGGAAGACGGCCTGCACCTCCTTCCTAAACCAGAGGAGCTCCCTACCCCTAAGCCTATGGATATCCCTACCCCTGTAGAGAACCTGCCCATACTCAGGCTTGTGGATCCCTAGGATTATCTTCGCCAGGGTCGACTTGCCCGAGCCGCTCTCACCAGCGATCGTGAGTATCAGGGGCCTATCCTCCATAACAAGGTTGACGTCGTCAACAGCCCTGAACCTGAAGCCGAACATCCCGTACCTGAATATCTTTGTCACTCCCCGGAGCTCTAGAAGAGGTTTCCCAGCTTCATGACCCGCCAAGCCTTATCACCTGCGAAACTACTTCTTTGCGTATAGCCAGCACGCCACCCAGTGACCCTTCTCAACCTCAACCAGGGGCGGCTCCTCCCTCCTACACCGATCCGTTGTGTATGGACACCTCGGGTGGAAGCGGCAGCCAGGTGGCGGGCTCCTGAGGTCCGGTGGCTGGCCAGCAAGCCCCTTCCTAACCCTCTTGTCACCGAGCCTCGGTAGGGACTCTATGAGCATCCTGGTGTATGGGTGCAGGGGCTTTTCGAACACCTCTTCAGTGCGCCCGATCTCAACGATCTTCCCCGCGTACATGATAGCTATCCTATCCGTCAGCATCGCGTGGACGCCCATGTCGTGGGTTACTAGGATCAGGGTGTTCCTGAGCTCGCGCTGCCTCTCGATGAGGGTCTGGAGGATCCCGCGCTGCACAACAACATCGAGCGCCGTGGTGGGCTCATCCGCTAACACGACCCTCGGCTTCATGATCAGGGCTAGGGCTATGACGACACGCTGCCTCATACCGCCGGATAGCTGGTGTGGGAAGGCGTTGACCACGTCTCTCGGGAGCCCAAGCTGGGTTACGTACTCCGCAGCGACCCTGTACGCCTCCTCCCTATCAAGCCCCTGGTGCAGCCTTAGGACCTCTGCGAAGTGGTCCCTGATCCTCGATGTTGGGTTGAGCACGTTCATGGCGTTCTGCGGTATGTAGGATATGTACCTCCACCAGATCCTTGACCGCCGCTCCTCCAGGTCCATGGAGAGCACGTCTATGCTCCCCTTACCGGTGTCCACCAGGACCCTCCCGCTGCGAACTGTTAGCGGGGGCTTCACGTAGCCGTATATGATCTTCAGCAGTGTTGACTTGCCGCAGCCGCTCTCCCCAGCAATCCCCAGAACCTCGTTTTCATAGGCCTCCAGCGTAACCCCGCTGACGGCATCTACGTAGAACTGCTCCTCGTACGTCTTCACCTCGTACCCTCCGTAGACCCTATCCACTAGGAGTACGCGGCTCGGCAGACCCGATCACCTCTGATACCTCAGCCTCGGGTTAAGGTACTCGGTGTAGCCCACGGAGATCAGGTAGAGGGATGTGAAGAGCACGATCAGGATCACTACGGGAGGCACGATCCACCACCAGATGCCCCTGTAGATCGCGGAGTAGCTGAGCGCCCAGTATATGATCGTGCCCAGCGTATCCTTATCCAGTATCGATAGCCCTAGGACGGCTAGCCCTGCCTCTGAGCCTATTGCATAAAGCACTGTGTTCGTAGCGTTGATCAGGTGCCACCCGAGTAGGTGGGGCATTATCTCTGAGAGTATTATCCTCCCCGTACCCATGCCCGAGAGCTGCGCTACGGTTACGAAGTCCCTCTCCCGAAGGCTCAGCACAATAGCCCTTACCTGCCGGGCGGGCCAGGGCCATGATGTTATCGATATCAGGAGCCCTAGAAGGGGCATGGTTAGCATGCCTTTGAGCAGCATAGCCAGGACTATGAGTAGGGGGAGCTGCGGGATCACAACGAAGGTATCGGTGATGAGCATCAAGGCCTTATCAACTATGCCGCCCTTCATACCCGCTGCCATCCCTATGAATAGGCCCACGTGTGATGCCACTAAGGCTGTTATGAATGAGATTATGAGGGAGTTGAGAACACCCCTGCTAAGCATCCAGAACACGCTACGCCCATGAGTAGTGGTGCCTAGGAGCAGGTCTATGGATTGGGGCGAGGGGGGCCGATCCTTAGGGTAGCTGTACCAGGACTCAAACCCTGGCGGAGCCCATAGGGATAGGAGGCCCAGTACCAGTATAGCCATGAAGACTGTGAACCCTATCCTGAACTTGAGGTTCCGCGTATACACATTTGCGAAGCCCGTGGCTAGGCTCCGGAGGAGAGCCCTCACCCTCCTACCCCTGCTCTGAGGCTGCGCCACGTATCATCACCTGTACCTAACCCTCGGGTCTATGAATGGGTAGATTATGTCTAGGATGAAGGTGGCGGTTGCAACCCCTATTATAGAGAGCGAGAGTACTCCAAGGGCCGTGGAGTAGTCTCCGTTGGCGATGGCCCTGTACATGAGCTGGCCCAGGCCGGGGTAGGCGAATATCACCTCGGTTAGTAGGGCACCGCTGAAGATCGTGCCTAGGGCTAGGCCCAGAGCGGTTGTCTGTGGAAGCAGTATGTTTCGCAGAACGTACCTCCTAAGGATATAGCTCCTCGGAAGCCCCCTGAGCTCCGCGTAGACAGTGTAATCCTCGGATAGGACGTTGAGGGTTAGGGTTCTCGAGCTCAGGAACCACCAACCGAGCATCCCCGGTATTATTATGGATAGCGCTGGGAGCGTACTCCTCCTGATCAGATCCATGATCGCGGCTGGGGTTAACCCTTGGGTCAGTACACCGGCGCCGCTTGTTAGCGGGAATATGGGTATGAGGTAGGCAAAGAGGTATATCAGTACCAGGGCCATGATGTAGTAGGGTATGGGGTATATAACTAGGGCTATGGATTGAAGTGCTTTGGAGAGTTTCGTCCCCTCGAAAACTGCTGCTAGTGTACCAAGGATGTTCCCTATGATCCACGCGATCACTACAGAGAACCCCAGCAACCCCACAGTCCACGGAAGCCTATTCATTATGAGTTCCCTTACGGGTGTTGGGAACGCTAGGATCGATGGGCCGAAGTCCAGTGTTAGGAACCTGTATAGGAACCTAAAGTACTGCTCCACTGGAGACCCCGTTAGGCCGAAGAGCTCGTAGAGGGAGCGCCTAAGCTGTATAAGAGCCTTCGGGTCGTAGACCTGGCCCTGGGCCGTCATGGAGGCTATTATGTTCTCAACAGCGCTTACAGGCATGGCCCTGAGGAGGAGGAAGGTTATGGTGAACGCGAGGAATATAGTTGCTGCAAAGGTTGCGGCCCGCGAAGCTATGTACATCAGCAGGGCCCTAGATACCATGGATATCCACACCCTTGCGGCGCGATACCTTTCAAGAAGAGGTATCCCTTGTAATGATTAAAAACATATATGCGGGAAATGGCCTGTTTCCTTACCTCCTCCTGATCACGTACCCGATGGCTATCCCTATGATCAGCAGAACCACTCCTAGTACACCGGCGGTGGTCCAGTCGGTGACAACCGATGTGACCTCCTTGGTAACCGTTGTGAACATGGTCCTCACCTTCTCAACAGTTGACACAACGGTCCTCTCAACAGTCTTAGTCACAGTTACCGTAGCTCCGGGAGCGACAGTCTTAGGTGTTGTCTTGGGCGGCGTTGCCGTTGGCTTCTCAACGGGGAGTACGGGTGGCTTACCGGGCTGCACAGCCTCCTTAGTCGGGCACCTACCAGTTGGCTTCAGCTGCAGTATTATGAAGAGCATCTGCGCCCACCAGTACACTGGGTCCATGTAGTAGTTCTCTGGGAACTCAGGCCAGTTCTCCCAGCAGTACTTATCGTGCAGTGTATAGAACGGCGTTGGGAAGAACCCTATCCATGGCAGCTGTTCCGCCCAGATTAGCAGCGCCTTCTTCTCGAGCTCTCTAACCTTCGGGTCCCATGGAGGAGTCGACTCGAGCTCATCTATGATCTTGTCCAGCTCGGCGCGCTTCGGGAACTTGTACCCTGCCCAGCCAATGCCTGGCGCGTTGGGGTCGAAGTACTTGCTTGCCCACGACTGGATGTGTGGTGTTAGGTCCAGCAGCTGGGAGCACCCGGGCCAGAACGCACCTACCTCGAACTTGCCCCTCGCCTGCCTGCTAGTGAAGGTTCCTGACTCGACGGGTTCTACAACCACGTCTACACCGAGGTTCTTCTTCCACTGTTCAGCAACTAGGAACGCTATCCTCTGGCTCTCCATCTCGAAGCCTGAGGGCGCGGTTATGTGTATGACCCACTTCTCACCGGTGGGTAGGTACCAGTGCCCGTTCTTGTAGGTGAACCCTACCTTCTCAAGCAGCTTCTTGGAGTACTCGGGGTCGAACTTCCACCAAACTATCGATGGGTCTAGCCCTAAGGACTTCAAGTGCTCCTGTATCTCCTTCGGCGGGTTGGGGTCTAGCCCAAGCTTCAGCAGCTCCTCCTTAAGCGCTACGTAGTGTGGCTTGTCATCGTACACGTGCCTAACCACGGGTAGTACGGAGGGTGTTGGTTTGGAGCCGTCAGGCCCTGTGAACGCATCGAAGATTACCTTGAAGTTTATCGCGAAGGCAAGCGCTCTCCTAACCTCGGTTATGTTATACGGGTACTTCAGCACGTTGAATGCCACACCCTTGACACAGGCGTCGAAGGGCCATGCAAACGGTGGTTTGCCGCGCCACCCACCTATGTACTTGTTGTTCTTCCACACAACCTCGAAGTTCTCAGGTAGGAAGGTCCTAATGGCGTCCAGCTCGTGCTTGGACATTGCGAGAGCCTTCTTCTCCTCAGGTCCGTGGTGTATGAACAGGACGTACTTCGGGGCGGGCTTCATGCCGTAGAGCTTGGTGCCCCACCAGTCCTCGTTGCGCTCCCATAGGAACCAGTTGCCACCAGGATCAACATTCTTGAGTACGTAGGGCCCTAGGCACACCGGTGGGTAGAACTTGAACTTGAGCGGGTCCTTAACCTTCTCCCATACGTGCTTAGGCATTATAGCCTGGTACGGCGCTCCGTAGATGATGACCGTTAGGAAGTAGTGGAACCTCGGGTTGGGCTTCTTAAGCTTGAACACAACGGTGTAGTCGTCCTCCTTGTAAACATCCTCAACCCAGCGCAGGAACAGGTAGTGCCCATTCATACCCTCGGTCTTCATAATCATCTTGACGTGGAACACCACGTCGTCCGCTGTGAACGGCGTTCCGTCGCTCCACGTGATCCCCTTCCTCAGGTACACCTTCATGGTCTTGAAGTCGTCCGAGTACTCTGGTGGTGCGGCTGCGAGCCAGTTTATCAGCTCCGAGTTCGTGGTGTTGATGTACCATAGGAACCCTGCGCACACTTGGCTGAAGCCACTTGCGCCGAACCCAGGCCTACCCGGGACTAGGTAATTGAAGTTCTTAGGGTCTGCATGGGTTCCGTAGTGGTTCTCTATAACCAGTACATCACCACGCGGCACGCCGGGGGGCAGGGGTAGCTGGGCGCTTGTGGGTATGGCAACCGCTACTATGCCTATGAGAAGGGTCGCGAGTAGGGCTAGGGATAGAACCTTCCTCAAGCAGCCCACCTTACTCAGTGTGAAGTGGTGTTCCCATACCGTAATAAACATTCGTTACTATACCCCTACTGAGAACCTCTTTAGATAGAGAATGGGGCTGCAGAACACCGGTATACATAGACATGTACTACCGGATTCGCCTGGCGCTACCCCTCCCCGTTGAGGAGGCGTAGAGCGCTACCAGTATAGCCGCGCCAGCTGCTGAAAGAGCTAGCCCTACCGCTGACCTTGTCCTGTCAACCCCGCAGGGGTACTCGATCTTTATCACGCGGTAGTCCTCAGGCCTAACCTCGAACCTGGGCTGAACTCTCTCCATAGCCGTTGAGCTGGGGCCGTAGACCTCTAGGCGGCTCACCTTGTGCGGGGGGTCGAGGGCTAGCTCCAGGGTGTAGTTCCCCGCGGGCAGCTCTCGTAGGAGCTGGAGCGTTGGGTTGAGCCCGCGGCCCCCGTAGCTCTTGCTGGGACCT
>QMWY01000026.1 GCA_003661865.1 Thermoprotei archaeon | reverse complement strand
CTACCAGGCCCCTTAGCTCGCTACCCATAGTTAGGAGGACCTTCGAGCTGCCGCGGTGGAGCGGGGTGGAGCTACCAGTCTTCGAACCCGTGCCTATAGACCGTGTATGGGCCGTAGCTACGGAGTTCGGCGTAGAGGTTACGCCCCCTAAGAACTTCGCACACACCCTGTGGGGAAGGCTTCTCGAAGAGCTTGGGCTGGAGAAGGGTTAGGGTAGGCACACAGTCACAGCCCTCCTAACCCTATCAACATGTGCGCTGAGGAGCGATGCGAATACAGCCGTCCCTATAGCAGAGGCGAGCCTACCGCTATCATCCCGAGTCAGCGGTCCTATGCGTAGCGCTATCCTGAGCGCTACGAGGGATAGCTTTAGCGTAACCCTATCGAGCTCCGGGATCAGCTCCTCGAAGAGCCTAGCAACGCCCTGGGGCACACCCAGCTCCTCCAGGCGGTCCCTAGCCTCAGAGACTATGTTCCTGACCTCGACGATCCTGTTTAGCATGTTGATAACGGTGTTCACGACCCCGCCCGGATCCCCAACATCCTCGATCCTCCCAACGTTCTTGAAGCGGCTGCGGAGAGCCTTAACACCTCCAAGGACCTTGCTCAGGGCCTGCTCCCCAAGCTCAACACGCCTAAGCATGTAGCGGAGCTCATCACCGCCCTGGCTAAGCTCCTCAAGCCTTCGACGGGCTCTACGCAGGTTATCGACTAGCCTAGACATCTCCTCCTCTGATACGCAGCACCCCCTTCTCAAACACATGACCTCCACGTACACGCACCCTACATACCGAGCCTCATCCATACGTAGAGGGCGTACCCGTACAAAACCTCCGGTCACGGCGTTCGAAGGAGTAGCATCTTACCTCTGCTAAGCAGCCAGACCCTCTTGAGGAGGTGCGTGGGCGTTATGAAGAGGGGAAGGTATGTATGTGCAGCTCTGCTCCTCTCAGCTACTGTCGTAGCGCTCTCCATAACAGCTCTACAGGGGGTAACGGGTACCATCAAGCCCAAGATCGTTCACGGCTTTATTATCGATACCTCTAGGGAGCCTGGCGGCGCGTACTACGTGTTTCTCAACATGAGCAGCTTTAAGGAGGACCTAGCCCCGTGGCTTGCATATATTGCTTTGACGAAGGACTACGATTGGTGGGCAGAGAAGTTCTCTGAGAAAGCTACTAGAGCAGCTCAGTTCGTTAAGGAGGTGCTTCAGAAGCGCAGTATACCCCCGCTAACACCGGAGAATGTTTATCAGCACCGTAAAGAGATGGCATCGCTCATATACGAGTGGTGGTTTGCGAGCCTATGGAGAAGCGTTGTGGGTGGCTGTACACCGGCGTTCTTCGTAGAGATCCTCATAGGTGACGATGTATATGCGGTATTCCCAACACCGAGCCACTCATGCGTAGAGCAGTACGAGAGGCTGTCAAGGCTTGGTGGGTGGTTCGACCTAACAGTTGTCTGGGTTAGCGATGAGCTGAAGCCTAGGCAGGGGGATTACCAAGCGATCCCTGGATGGGCGAGCATTTACAGCCTAGACTCGGGGTTCGCAACGAAGCTGCTAAGGGTCATTAGGCTCACGGGGCTGTGGAGCAGGGCATGGATAAGCATATCAATCATAGGGACTGGTGTAAAAGAGGTGGTGAAGGAGCTTACCAAGGAGTTCCCAGGCGCCGTGAAGATAAGGCTACCGCCGTCAGACTACGATGCCATAGTATTCGTTAAGCTAACACGCCTCGACGAGGTGCTAGAGAAGCTGAGGATGTTGGGTGTCAGGGTAGGGATCCCGACAAACTCCCTAGTGATCTTAGAGTAAACATGAGGTGAGCATGTTCTAGGCGCATAGGGTGCCCTAGCTATCCCGGCTGCGGTGCTGAGCGTGGCAGCTCTTATAAATAGGCATGGCTGCAGCAACACCTTGAGAAGGGTGTCTAGATGAGGACACCTTCTAGGATCGGTCTCCTAGCGATGATCATAGCCCTAGCGGTGTGCCTAGGCATAATCGCCGCTGCTTACAGTGGCTACATCGCTGAGCTTAGCAGGTACCGTGTAAAGCCCCTTAGGCTCAGACCCATCTATAGCTGGAGCGGCCCTATACCCACGATGAAGTACGTCCCGGTGTACAGTGAGGTTGTTAATGGCGATGGCCCAGCTATAGAGGTTGTCCTCCCATCACCCGAGGAGCTGGGGTTTAGAGGCGAACTCGTATCGGTTCAGCTCTTCACGAAGACCCCGTTTAGGAAGGTCGTGATCAGGGGTGCGGTGATCGATAGAACGCGGGGTGTGGCTAGGATACGCATTGATAAAGGCGTGTTCGCCGAGGTCCTCAGAACGTGGCTTGAGAATAGAAGCCTTGATTCCGAAGCCGTTGAGGTGCCTATAGAAATAGACCTATGGTACCGGGATCTAAACGGCTCTATACACTACGCATTCACCACCGTGCACTGGAACCCCCAGAGGGTATCGGCACTTAAACAAGACCAGGTGCTTAGGGTAAAGCCCTTTAAAGTGCTTCTACACCCGAACCTCATCAAGCCCAAGCATAGGGTGGCCGCGCCAAATACGTCTGATACCTTGGGCAGGGGTATTCTATGCGGCTATGAGTGGAGGTACAGCTATACGTGGATAGACAGCAGTAGGGATCTCGATGGATGGATACCTGTAGTAATGGTAAGGAATAGCGATCCGCAGTCAGCCACGCTAGGTATGAGTGTGTACATAGCCGCGACGGGTAGGCTGCGGTCTACAGGGATAGCGGTAACGCGCATCTATACATACCAATGGGACCTGGGGTACAGTGGGAGGAGAGTAGTTAGGGAGAACATAAGGATCTATCCTGGTCAGGACTACGTGCTCTACATCAAGGGACGGGCAACGGTGAATGCCTACTACGAGTACTGGGTGTGTAGAGACGTCAGGACCGGTAGCGTGGTTTCCGAGTCCAGGACGGGGAACGTTAAGCTCCAGACCGAGGTGTTCTACATAGAGTTCGATAATAGCGGCAAAGCCCTAACTAGGGATAGCTACAGCACCACCAACCCAGCTACGCTTCTCAGAGGCCTAACACCGGTTTTCACGAAGAGGCTTAGCTACGGCGATACCGTAGAGCTTAGCTACTACCTCAGCGAGTACATGAAGAAGCGGTGCAGAGGGGCAGGGTCTCTAGGCATAGGCGCCCCTATAGGTATCGTAGCCCTAGAGAAGCTCGAATCCCTAGGCAGAGCCGTTCCCAGAGCCATAGCAAGAATACTCGGGTCTATGCCGATACTCCTCCCCCTGGATACCGATACGGGAGATACGGCAGTAGATACGTACCTGCCGATAGCCAACTTAGGGACTTACAACGGTACGGGTAGCAAGGAGTGCGAGAGCATAGAGGTCTATGCACCTGCTACAGAGTTCAGCTACAACGAGGGGGCATGCACATCGAGAATCCCCATACTTGTCGTGGTCTCACGGTAATCAGGTTCGAACAAGTGCAATCTCCGAAATCCTCTTCAGTTACTATGTATTGGAATACATGATACTTTGTCTAGCCCTTTCGCTCTCCTTCAGCAAGTAATACGCCTTCACACCAGCTCTTCTAGCATTCTGTGATTGTAGTCTATCGTTTGTTAACAACACACCTCCTATCATAGCCGCTACAGCAATGTAATATGCATCCGCAGCCCGTGAGCCCGTGCTTCGCGCTATTTCAATAGCCTTATCATAAAATGCCTCCTCAGGCACCAACCTTATTGGTGGGAATGAGGCAGCAACAAGATCGAGTTCTTCTCTAGAAAGATGACGTGCGAGAACCCCAAATACCTCAACTACCAGTGACTTGGGAGCGTATGCTTCTACAAGATTCTTAGCAGCCCACGAAGCCACCTCCTCAGCTATAGAGGCTCGAACATCATTAGGCGCGGCGTAGAGATCTATAATGACCGACGTATCAATAACTATTCTCTTAACCAAAGCGTTCACGCTCGTAGATAAGTTCCTTCACTAAATCCTTATCTCCAAGCCTCTTCCTTAAGCGCATCCTGATTTCTCGAGCCACCTGTATGAAGTCTTTCTCAATTATCATGATCTTGACATGCTGACCATCTTTGAGATCTAGTTTCTCAAGAGGCCTCAGAACCCCGTTCTCGTAAACAGCTTCAATAACCCTGGCCAATGCCTCTCTCCGGCAACAATCTGTCACATATAGCCTTGATAAGCTGATGAGACAATAACCAGATGATCTAACATCGCGGCTGCATCCTCATACCTATAATCCCTATCCTTAATCGAGGTGGATCCTACTGGTTTTCTACTAAGCTGCTTCTCCAGCTACTGCTTCAAGTTCCCTAAGATTCATCGAGAGTCAAATGCTGTTAACATCTGTTCGAGGTTCTTGCAGAGCACTGTTCTAAGCCATAGCATCTTACTGGAGAAAGGCTATTCCTTAGCTAGGGTGAGCTATGGTACGCCTCAGACCTCTGTTGGCTATGTTCATAGCAGTGCTGGTGGTCATAGCCGTACCCATTATCGTTGCTACGCTTGGCTTTATGGAAAAAGGCTATGGAGTACAGGTGGCGGACCGAGGCTCATTCGCGTTAAGTGTTCTAAGCAATGCTATTCTAGTCAACAGAGCCTTCACTATTGGTGTAGGGAGCCTTCTCTACAACATAACGGTATTAGTATCGAATAACATGAGTATCTATGTGGATAGGACTGGCTACCTAACAGTTTACCTAAGGAACAGAGACAGCGCTAGGGTTCACGAAGCTTTTGAATGGGTTGTTCAGGGGTATAGGCCTCCGGGCTTCCCAGCCAGGTTCGTGGGTTATGTAGAACCTGGACGCGAAGTGGTTGTTTACAAAGCGTACCTCCCAAGGATTATCAACAGAACGGGTAGGTATAGGATTATCATTATGAGTAGCGAAATGCTTACATTCAACGTATCTATAGCTTCACAAAGCGAGATCTTGAAGGTTAAGGAGCTCGTATCTAAGATCACCCCTATACTAAGGATAGAGTGCGGCGGGTCCGAGCCCGCGATATGCAGAGCTTCGCTCCCGAAATATTCACTGTACATAGAGGTAGAGGTGAGGCTAAATCCGAGAGCGCTTAGACATCTCCAGGTTATCGAAAAGCCTCAGTTCATAGAAGTAGGGTTCGCCACGGATATAGAAGATGTGCTGAAGGTTATCGGAGAGGACAAGTTCTTCAGGGAGATGTGGGGTGGTAAGAACATTACCGCCATACTACTCTACCTCGTTAACCATGGCGATGAGAACCTAACAGTGGTTAGCTGGGGAGGGTACAGCGTACGGATAATAGATGCCTATAGCGGCGAGGCGATCGGGGGCTTTGAGCTAAAGCCTCAGGTGCTTAGACCTAATACCATTGTTGTTAAGCCCGGTGAGAAGAAGCTTATCGATGTATACATAGTTGAGTACAGGGACGGGGTTGTACGTGTAAACGGCTTTGACTGTGGGAGAGCGAAGCCAAGTATGTACATAGTTAGCATCTGTACAGAGACGAAGCCGGGGATATGCATAGCAGTAAGTATGGAGCTAGGTCCGCATACCTCAGGTACCTCTCGTACTTGGAGACAACTGTGCATCATCGAGAAGCCATGGTTCATAGACCTAGTTTCCCATATCGAGGGTGATAGAGCAGTTATCGAGTTATTCATTGTGAACCGCAGGAACACGAGTCTGAGGATTGTGAACTATATGAGCTGGGACATAGCCATATACGATGTCTACGGAGAGCCTCTTTCGGGATGCAGCCTAGTGGCATACATACTGAAGCCACGGGAATACGTAGTGGAGCCAGGACAGAGAAAGTTCATCAGTCGCTTCAAGCTCGAGTATAGCGACAACATCCTCTATGTCAACGGTGCCAACTGCGCCGAGCTAAAACCCGGTAACTACATCATGGAGATAAAGCTCCGTACAAGACCAAGGGTCTCGGTGAAGGTATTCATCGACCTGCATGCTAACAACCGGCGCTAGATGAAACGCCCTATACACGTCCATACATCCCGATCAGTACCAATGACGTAGGAGGAGCTGTTCGACTCTCTCGATGAACATGTTCTAGGAAGCAGCATCTTGTAGAACAGCTACTACTAGCCTTAGTGGTGGGGTCGCGGTGAGGAGCCGCGGCAATACTCCTAAACGTATTCATGTCCTTGGAGCCTTCTGCACGGCCTTGCTAGCCCTAGTGCTTACGTACGCTACACCCCTATTGCCAGGGCCCTACGTTGTCCACGGTGGTAACTCTTCGCTTCATGACCTCTACACAGTTCATAGCTATGGGGATGTAACTCTGCTTCTCCTCAACAGGTCTGCTTTGAGGTACGTGAATGGGTTCTGGGTTACGGTGCTTGAAGATATCGGTAGAGTTGGTGATATTGCTGAGGAGATCCTCGACATCGTTGGAGATTGCGTTGTGCAGACCACGGACGTGATTGTAGAGGACGGTAAGCCACGTACGCTAAGGGGCATTATGTCTAGGGATGTATCGGAGGTCGTGTCAGCACTTGTAGATGCGGGATTGAGGAATGGCATGCTCAGGATAAACATCCTCGGCGGAGGCTCTCTATGGCTGAGGATAGAGCGTAGAGGTGCCAACGGGTTAGGCGCTGAGAAGCTCGTTAGAGCGGTTACCAGCGCTGTTCACGGGAAGAGGGTTGTGGTTCAGGAGGTTGTGTGCCTCAGTAGAGTACCATCGTATTTCGACGCCCCGGACCTATACAGATCCCTAATGGCGATACCGTGCTTCACATCACTTGCAGAGACGCCTTATGGACTAGTAATAGTGTTCAACCAGGTATGTGCCCAGGAAATAGCTGTTCAGACCAACACCTCTCTGGATCGAGTAATGGAGGGCATAGTGGGTAAGCTACGGGACGCAGCACCGCTGCTGAGGAGATACATATCCTGTAGAGAGCCCCTAGTGTTCTTCGCAAAAATATATCCAATCAGAGAATACCTAGTAGCTTCACCTAGTAATCTTCCAGGAGAGATAGCAAGAGTTGACACAGGACCGAAAAGCAATGCCTATGCTGAAATTCCTCAAGCAATCACCAGGGCCAATACCCCCTCGGCTATTATAGAAGGCAGTACGCCCACCGTTAGATACGGGATGATATCGCCTTTAACAATAGCCGCAACAACCCTGATAATAGCGATGGCTTCACTAGCTATAGCTATCAGGATGCGACGGGCTTAGCTACATACAGCACCGCTTGAATTTTCAATAAGCATTGGTAGCGTTGAGATAATCAGCCATAAATACATGTTCTAGGCTCATAGCCTCTATACCTGTGGTACCCTTCGTGATCTTTTCCTAGCTGCGCTAGGGGCTCATACGCATCAGCAGCTGTTCAACAATGTATTAGTTGGTATAGGCATGAAGGCCTTCATATGTTCGTTTATTTAAAATTATGTTCGAGTTTCTGAAACAGCGATGTTCCAAGGACTAGGTTCTACTAGCATACCTAGCCTAGCTCTGTATACGGTGGTAGTGCGCTGGGACGTACCGCTGCCTTAGCCCTTGTCCTAGCCGTGGTGTGCCTAATCATCCTAGCTGGTGCTGTGGGTCTCTACCTGAAGCAGCCCACAGCACCTACGAAGACCCCGGTGGTTAGCCGAAGCACCGAACCCAGTCCTGGCACGAGTGACGGGGCTTGGTATAGGGGTGCTGTGCTTAGGATCGGGAGCACCGTTATCGAAGACCCCGAGGTGTTAGACGCGGCTAGGAGGTTCATTAAGTCTAGGCTCCTTTCTCCTCTCAAGCCCGCTAAGGGCGGGGAGGATGGCACCAGCTGGTTGGTTAGGGATATAGCTGTTCTGAAGCTTGTTGTCGAGCTGATCAACAGGGGTGATAGGCCCATCTACTACATGACCAATGCCTTCTGTGAGGTGTGCCACAACGAAACATGCAAAACGTTCACGCCCATCGCGTGGAGAGTGGAGAGTCCCGTTGCTCTACCCAAGATCGTTGCTGAGGAAGGGGATGTGTTCCCCCTAGCGGTGTCGTGCACCCTCGACCTCAGGTACAGGAAGGTGTCGCCGGGGGCTAGTGTCGCTAGCGAATTCTACTACATAGTTGCTAAGCCATTTAGAGGCACTGTGTGGGCTGCAGCAACCATATGCTCTGGGCCCCTCAGCAGCGATTGCAGAACCCTTGAGGGGCACCTACGCATAGCAGTTGGCGGAGCGGGCACCTCACCCCTACCACGCCCCGAGATGAGCATTGCTGAAGCCGTGGATCGGTACATAGCCTACCGCTCCTTCGAGAAAGCCCTCGGGCTCCTAGAGACCCACTCCCTCGCCAAAACATGTGATGGTAGGGTCGAGCTGTTCATCGTGAAGCACCGGGCCGATTCAAGAGAAGTTCTGAAGGGCTATGTGTACAACGTGCTCAACAAGACGATCACGTTACCGTGCTGGCGATACCTAGAGATAAGGTTCATGGATAGAAACGGAGCCGAGGTATGTAAACCCGTAGTATTCGTAGCCCCGGGTAGGTGTAGCCAGATAGGGGGGATACGGATAGAGCCGCACACGATACACATACTAAGAATAGGTGTAAACCCCGCAGAGATGTGTAGAGAGGCAGAGCTCCTAAACATAACCCTTAGGTACGTGTACCGCAACGCTACATACCAATTGACCTTAGAACTACCACTAAATTCAGTTAGACCCACTTTGAAACCGTGGATTATCAACAGTTACGGAGACCTTGTAGTTATCAAGATCAATAGAGCGCTGTTTAGAGATGCTGGTGATGGGTATTGGGTGGTGGTGCTACCCGGTATAAAGTACAACGAGTTTGATGATGCAGCGCTCAACCAGGTAGCGCCTTATCTCCACATAAAGTCGCCTAAAGCAGTACTTCACGCACTGCGATCTGGAGGCTCGTACATCATCAAGGTCAAAGCTACTAAAGAAGACCTCAAGAACCTCGTGGAGGGGATTGTCAGGGATCTGCTTAGAGAAGCTGCTAGTGAGGGATTGAGGCCCATAGCACTAAAGCTCTTTCTAGAGAATAACAGCACCTATGTATTTATCGGGAGGTCTAGCAGGCTGGATATCGATAGGTTCGCTAAGCTTGCCTACCAACACTTCAAGGGTCTTACCAGGAAGGTAGTTGTTATGGAGAGCCTAGGCTGGCTTCCTCCAGGGGGACCCTATCAACGTATAGAAATGATAAACGCGTTAAGCAACATACCCTGCTTCTTCTCACTAGGCGAATCTATCTACGGCACATCAATGGTATTCAACGTAACCTGCATAGAGGAGCTGGCCAATAACAGCAACAGAAGCCTAGATGATGTTGTAGAGCACATAGTCAACGCTGTGAAGAGGATAAACCCGTTGATAAGGAAGTACCTACCATGGCAGGAGGTACTAGTGATAGTAGCTGAGACACCAAGACTTGTAAAACCCGCCTAGCGAAACCAGGCAACATATTTCGTAGAACATAATAGAAAAGATAGCGAAACCGTAGATTCAGAACCCTACGTTGAACAGTGGTTGGGCTAGCTGTTCGAGGTGTTGCAACAAACGCGTTTCAAGAAATAGGCTTTACCGATACGCTTGCGGAAACTAGTCTTGGCGATACCATGCCTAGGCATGTGTTCAGCTTGGTACTGTTCATATCTGTGCCACTCATGCTTTCCATAATCCTACTGTTCACCCTGCCCATTGATAATAGAAGCACCCTTAGAGAGAATTTCGTTAGGGGAGTACCGCCTTTTGAGGCTGTTGGTGGGAGGACAGTATCCTATGAGGAGTTCGCGAAGTTCGTAGCCTCTAGGAACCTAACCATATACCTTCCTTCTTGGCTGCCGAAAGGCTATTCCATGGCTGCTATATGGGCTAGGGATACCAGCCATAGCCTAGAGTTCCCGCTGATCATTGTGTATAGCAAGGGTAATGTAACGG
>QMWY01000025.1 GCA_003661865.1 Thermoprotei archaeon | reverse complement strand
TTTCTGGGCTGAGGAGGAACGGGTGCTCCTCTAGCCCCCAAGGAGCTTCGTGATCTCCGAGGATACGGGTACGTAGCGTACCCTGCATTTCGTAGCCGTAACAAGCTCTCGGTGGAGCTCTGCTATGCGTGTGGAGTACCCCCCTACCACTATTATCTCAACGCATTCCTCGCCTACGTGCAGATGCATGTAGCTATGAACGATGTCGCGGTACTTCTCTATGATGCCGCGGAACTCGCTATGGCCCCGCCCCGTTATGACCATGACCCCGTGGCACACATGCGTAACCAGGTAGTGGGCATGGTCCTTTAGGTACTCCCACAGGGCGTTCTCAACGATCTTTGAGCGGTCCGTTGACAGCTTCTTGGCGAGCTCATCAACGTTCCTCGCTAGGGGCTCTGGGATCGATATGCCGAAGCGCCTCTTCCTGCTGCTCATCCTCTCAGCCTCCTACTGAGTAGTCCCACCATATACGCCGTGAAAAGTATGAGCCCTGTGGCCCCGGCGGGTGCGGTGTTCGTAGCCATGGCTAGCCCCAGGCCCAGCAGGCTAGCCACTAGGCTTGCGCCCACGCTTAGATATATGGCCTCACGCGAGCTCCCAGCAACGCTGGTCGCAAAGGCTGCGGGTAGGAGGATCAGCACGTGTTCGAGGACGAAGCCCACGATCCTTATGAGCCCTATCGTGGTCACTGCTATCAGCGTGAACATGAGCAGGTCGTACAGGTCTACGTTGATCCCTGTAAGCCTAGCGTAGTCCCTATCAACACCTATACATACCTGCTCCCTCCGAGTTAGAAGGGCTGCGAGCAGCACAGCCATAGCTATCCCCGCGGCGTAGTACGCGTCGCTCCAGCTCACGAGTAGGGGGTCCCCAACGATATAGGCCCAGATATCGGTCTCCATAGGGAAGTTCGTTAACACGAAGTACAGCGCCATAACGCTCGAGGATGCGGTGAACGCTACGAACGCCGCTGTTGCGGCATCGGGGTCCACCCCACGGTTTATCATGTAGCCAACCACGTAGATCAGCAGGGTGCCGAGTAGGAGGGCCCATAGGTACTCACTGACGGCAGTTGTTCTGCTAAGGGATATTGCTAGAACAGCTGCTAGAAGAGCTGCGTGGGGCGAGGCCCCTGCTAGGAAGTACAGCTTACGGGCTGCTATAAGCGGGCTCAGGACCCCGTAGGCGATCGCAGCACTCGACATGACTATGACCCAGCGGGGGTCGGGTGCTAGGGGTAGTAGTAGGGCTGCAGCGGCGATTAGCATAGCCGCAGTTAATGCCTTCCTAACCTCCATAGCGCAACACCCCCTACCGCAGCACCTAGCGCAGCAAGTGCTAGGATGAGTATAGGCTGAGTGCTTATCACATAACTACCCTGCACCTCCGTTTCACGTGTTGTTCTTAGGAGCCCAGCAACTACCCTGCTCTCGTTAGCTACGTAGGTTATCTTGCTGAGCATGCTCGTCGGGGTTGCGGGGCTGGGAACTCTGAGTACGGGAACACCGAATCTCTCGGCAAGCTCTAGGAGCTTCTGCGATGCCTTGTGCACCGGCGGCTCCGTCACCACTACGAGCACCGCCCTGTGCTTAGCCAGCATGTCCTCCGCAACCCTGAGGTCCTGCGGCGCTAGGGGAGCCCCACGCTCCCGAACCATGAGCGCCCCTAGGCTCACCCCCATCCATTCCACAGCGTACTGAACAACTGGTGTATCCGCTACAGCCGTGACGTTCAGCGGTGTAGCGCTCCTAACAGCCTCCCTAAGCTCGTTGATTACCTTGGCGAACCTCTCCTCATAGCACCTAGCGCTCTCCGGGTTTAGCTCCTCGAGAACCTCTACAACCCTTCTCATAAACACCTCGTAGTTCTGGGGGCTGTAAATGGGCATGTGCAGGTTAGGCTTCCCAGTAGCTGGATTCCTAAGTATCGTAAGGCCGGGGACCCTGGGGATCTCTATGAGCTTCGCATCTATCTCACCCTGCTGCACAAGCTCCCTGATCTCGATCTCGAATGGCGCGTGGGCCGTCGATACCACAAGATCTGCTCTACGCAGGGTATCTACATCCGACGTCCTGAGCTGGTAGTCATGGGGATCGGTTCCCGGTGGAACCAGCGACACCACCTTATCCCCCGGACATGCGATGAGCTCCAGGTCCTTGGCTATACTAGGAAACGTGACCACGATTAGCATGCCCCTGCCGGGCGATGCGTATGCGTGGCCTAGGGCGCTGAGTAGCAGCAGGGGCAGCACCGCCGCTGCTAGTACGCGGATCCTCATATACCGATCACCCGATAAGGATATATCCGTGCACAGTTGCCTATAAACATAGCGTGGGGTGTGCACAGTGACCCCGCCAAGCATAACCCTTCAGCACCTCACCGTAGGCTACGGAGAGGAGATCGTGCTCAGGAGCATGAATCTCACTCTACTAGGCCCAGGACTGATACAGGTGCTAGGACCTAATGGCGCTGGCAAGAGCACGCTCCTCCGAACTATAGCAGGTCTGCTAAGGCCCGTTAAGGGCCGTGTACTGATATCAGGTGTAGATGTGACGGGGAACCCCCGAAGGGCCGGTAGGTACATCGGCTACGTCCCTCAGCTCTCAGCAGAGCCCGGTGCGAAGTTTCCCGTAACTGTATGGGAGCTTGTAGAGTCGTCACTAGCCCTATACCGAAAGAAGTGGCCCCGAATCGCAGTGAAGGGTCATGAGAGGAGACACGTTGAGGAGACCCTTAAAAAGGTTGGTTTACCCCCGTCGCTATGGCGTAAAAACGTGTGGGAGTTATCGGGTGGGCAGAGGCAGCGCACCTTGATAGCGAGGGCCCTAGTACATGACCCGCCAATACTAGTGCTTGACGAACCCCTAGCAGCTGTGGACCCTGCGGGTCGTTCAGAGATAGCTAAGCTCATAGAGTCGGTATCGCGGAATAAGCTCGTTGTAGTTACGAGCCACGACCCCTCATTCATGATAACCTTTACAAAGCTAGTGATTCTGCTTAATAGAAGCTTCTACGTAGTAGGCTCACCATCGGAAGTGCTAACAGACGAAAACATAAGGAAGGTATATGGTAGGCCGGCTATGTTAAAAACGCCTCTTCATTAAACTACAGCTGCTCTTAACTTAACCACAACGATCTGAGTTATAGATTAAAGCTTTCGCTTAGCTTCCTAGATAGCTCCCTTATGCTGCCCTCTATCTCCGAGGCTGACGCCGCCAGCTCCTCGCTGGCAGCGGTGGTCTCCTCGACAGCTGAGCTTATCTCCTGCGCAGCTGAGGCATTCTCCTCAGCAACGCTCGCAAGGTCCGTTACCTTTTGACACAGCCTCGCTGACCTTTGCGCTTATATCCATAACATCATTGCTCTGCTTCTCTACAACGTTTATAACTTCCTTGGTAACTTCCACTACCCGGTTTAAGGCGTTTATAACCTTGTGCGTCCCTAGTTCTATTAACGCGTTCTCTAAGGGTGTTTAATGAGCTATTTACATAGGATGCGCTACTGACGATATTCGAAAGCACCTTGTTATAACCTCAGTGCTCTTTCGGGTGTCCTCAGCAAGCTTCCTAATCTCATCAGCAACAACAGCAAATCCTCGTCCAGCTTCACCAGCTCTTGCTGCTTCGATCGCAGCGTTAAGTGCTAGCAAACTTATTTGATCGGCCACATCCTTAATCTTACTTGATATCTCTCCTATATTCTTGATAGCCTCGTTCAGCTTAGAGACCTTATCGCTCATATCATTCAACGCCTCCTACATCTCCTCGAGGAGTGCTTGTGCAGCACTCCCCTCCTTCATTGATCGATCTGCGGTGTCCATTGCCCGCCGTCCCATCTCCATAACTTTTCTAGCTTCCTCAGCCATCTCCTTCAGCTTGTTGTTTATGGTTTTGAACATCGTATCAAGCTCCTGGACTCGCTGACTAGTTACTTGTGCACTCTTTGCTATCTCCTGCACAGCCTGCGAGATCTGCTGCATGCCTGTGGAGATCTGATTGGATGACTGCTTAATCTGTGATGACTGCGATGAGATGTTGTCAACTATGTTCTTAGCGCTTGTCATAACACCCTTAAAGGAGGCAATGAGCTCTCTTAGACCTCTGCCAACACTCTCTAGCTCGTCAACACCTCTGATACCTGATGGCGGCTCTTCGAGAACCCTATGCTTAGCCACTCTTTCGACATAGTCTCTGAGTGCACTAAGACCTGGCACTATTGAGCGATAGAGCACTGCAAAAATCGCCGATGCCGCCACGGTCGCTACCACTGCCTTAACAATAGTATTTACACCTGCCGCTGCATCTACCCCAACGAAGATCGCTACGATAGCAATGACGCTGACCAGCATTAACACAGAGGTCCTCAACGCCATACCCTAATCCCCTAACGAAGTAGCATGGCACACTTCATATAGTCTATATGTAGCCCGGCGACTCACAGCAGACATGAAGCTCAAAACACCGTTAGTACCCAAATTCGCTCACTCCCGAATACGGAGTTAGGGATACCATGAACCGAGTATAACTTCATACTGCTTCGTAAGATCTCTAAGCTCTTCTACTTGCTATATGAAAATAAGCCTAGTTACCTTCCTAAATAACAGGTTTGACTAGTTGTATAATAAGTCAAGATAGCATATTACCTGAGCTAGTATTAACGAAACTAACAAGTTTGGTGGACGTAACCTAGTAACGTCGGCGGATCCAGGGTGTGTGGATTGATGCTGAGTGGAAGAATCAATGGATGCGTATACATGCGTACAGTGATGCATATGAAGGTACGCATAGACACTATCGGTAAGCGATACCTCATTATTTAACTAATATAGTTGATAGTGGGGTGATGTGCTTTAGTGGCTCTCAAAAAAGAGAAAGATGAGTTGGATAAAAAGGATGTTGAGATAATTAAGCTGCTAAGCATGAATGCCCGCATGAGCTATAATGAGATAGCACGAGCGCTTAACATGAGCGATGTTGCTGTGATGAAGAGGATCAGAAGGCTTGAACAAATAGGCGTCATAAAAAGGTACACTATTGCTATAGACCTAGCGAAACTAGGGTTCAATGCGATCTCGATAACGGGTATAAACGTGAGGCCCGAACGCCTATTCCATGTACTTTCCATCCTTAAGCAGAAACCATACATAAGATTCCTTGCACTGACCTCGGGTGATCATCCAATAATGGCCGTTATAATAGCTAGGGACAATGAGGAGCTTGCACGTATACACGATGAGATCTCGCGCTTACCGGGCATTGAAAAAGTGTATCCTGCGCTCCTGCTTGAGGTGGTTAAGGAGGGGTGCAACAACTTTCTGTAGTACCGAGCGTCAGCTAAGCTCTATGCCCAATATCAACGAAGCCGCCCTACCTAACGCTAGTGTGAGCAGCGCTGAGCCTAGGCCCGCCAGGATCATCTCTACAGCTTTCCTACCTATGCTTAGCCCTGCCGACACCGCTATAACGAAGCCCGTTGCGCCGAGTAGCACTACTGCGAGTGCGAACGATAGCGGGAGTGCAAGCCCTATCGGCAAGAGGATGAAGTATGGTGTCAAGGGTATCATGGCTCCGACTATATAGAAGAGCCCCGTATATAGCCCGGCCTTCTTGGGTTCCTCGAGCCTCTCCTCCCTTACCCCGTACTCCTCCTCGGCTATAACCATCCTCAGCAGGTCACTTCTCGACCGGAGGTCCTTCTCTATGCACTTAACAGCCTCGCGGCTAAACCCCCTCCTCTCCAGGTACTTTAGCACCCTTTCTACAAGGAGTCTTGCTGCGTATCGCGATGCGAGCCTTATACGCGTGAGGAGCCCCTGCCTAACCTGCTTCTGAGCCCTTACGCTGCTGAACGCGCCTATACCCATGGAGAGGGCGCCAGCAACACCTACTATTGCGCCTCCCACAGCTACGTGGAGAGGGTCGCCGTAGGCCCCCACGAGCCCTGCAGCTACGGAGAGCACCTCTACGATACCGTCACTCATCCCTAGGACAGCGTCCCTTACATGCTCCATGAACTCGCGGAACCCTGTGCTAAGCTCCTCAAGCTCGTCTTCGTGCACGAGTTCATCCTCGAGGATCGATACCAGCTCGCGTCTCTCGTCATCGTCCAGCTCACCGCTCTCGAGGAGCGTGCTGTACATCTCTACAGCGCTACGCTCATCCTGCTCAAGTATCCTCAGCGCGAGTCCTAGGCCTAGGACCCTGAAGATCGCTGTGTACAGCGCTATCCTTAGCCTCGGCAGGCGGGGCGCGTAGAGGACCCCACGCTTCTCTAGGAATCTACGCCAGAACTCTACGTGGCGCTCCTCCATCTCAGCTATCTTCTTTAGGGTTTTCGAAACCCTTGCACTTCTCCTATAGAGCTTCGCCAACCCGCGGTAGACAGCCGATGCTACCAGCTCGTCTAGTAGCATCTCCTTCGCGAACTCTGTTAGTGAACGGCGCACCCTACCCAGCACCGATAACCTTCTTAACAGCTAGCCTTATCCTCTCCTCATCACTTGGCGATGGGGACCCCCTGTACTCAACAGCCTCTACAAGCTCTATCTTACCCCTCTTTAGCAGCTCTGAGATCACCCTGCATGCTACACCACCCCATCCGTAGGATGATATGAGCAGGGCTCTCTGCTTAGCATCGGCCTTATGCATGATCAGCTCCAGCAGCCAGGTGATCAGCGGAAACACCTTGTTCTCATAGACCGGGGCACCTATGATAATGATGCTCGAGTCCGCCGCATCGCCGATCACAT
Organism: Thermoprotei archaeon; assembly: GCA_003661865.1. Taxonomy (GTDB): domain Archaea; phylum Thermoproteota; class Thermoprotei_A; order Sulfolobales; family Ignisphaeraceae; genus QMWT01. The sequence continues at coordinate 3,681 of QMWY01000025.1, read as the reverse complement.
CGCCTATGCGGGGCCAGGACCTATCTGTAAAGCCATGTACGGCAACCTCGAAGCCCTCCCTCCTCAGCACCTCTACGGCTACCCTTACCCCCTTCTCAACATCGCCATACATAGATGCGTACAGCACCAGCGCCTTCCTCTTAGTGCTACCGCTCGAGAGCTCGCGGTAGAGCCTGAGGACCCTACCTACGTGTCTACGCCATAGAACCCCGTGGGGCGGTGCTATGATGTCTACCTTCAACCCCTGCTTATCGAGCTTATCCAGGTTCCTGGATACGAAGCTCCGGTAGTACCCCACAACATCGGCAAAGTACTTCCTGGCATGCGCCTCATAAACCTCGAAACCCTCCTCATCAAACACGGCCCGGGGTATTGAGAACATGCCGAATGCGTCTCCGGAGAATAGCACTCGATCCTCGAATAGGTAGCTCATCGAGGTCTCAGGCCAGTGATGTCATGGTGTGTAGATGAATAGCGCTTCGAGTCCCGCTACCCTATACCGCTCACCATCCCTAAGGGGCTTGAAGCGCACCTCGATCCCGTAGAACTCTCTAATCATATCTCTAACCATTAGGTGACCGCGTACCACAGCCCTACCACCCAGCTCTTTCAGCAGCCGTGGCAGCGCACCGCTGTGGTCGGGCTCCATATGATGCACAACCACCTGAGACACATCCCTTAGGTCAACGACCCTGTTAAGCGCCTTTACGTACATGTCAGGGAACTCGCCCTTCCACATATCGAGAACAGCCGCGCCCTCATCACCTACAACCACGTACGAATTGTACGTTACGCCCTCAGGTATCTCCCACAGCGCCTCGAAGTACCTAGTCCTATCATCATCAAGCCTTAGAAGGTAGACATGCTTAGAAACCCTCTCGATACGAACCCGTACCAATTCCTAAGCACCGCCAAATGGGATAGGTTACCTGGTATTAACCAGTGTTGAAAAACCTATTTGACAAGCTCCCTACTCGCACATGTGTAATACACCTAGCTGCTCTTAAGGTATCTACGCGCCTCCTCAACCTCCTCCTTAGGCACCTCGCGGTGGCAGAACCACCAGTCGTAGCACTTGTACTTCTTCAGCCTCTCCTGAGCCTCCTCTATAGTCGACGCCGGGGGCACTATCACCTCATCCCTGATAAGCTCATTGTTAGGCCAGTTAGCCGGGATGGCAACGCCGTACTTGTCAGATACCTGCAGCGCCTTAACCATCCTAAGGATCTCGTCCATGTTCCTCCCAAGCTCCTGTGGGTAGTAGAGTATCGCTCTGATAACGCCATTGGGGTCAACTATGAACACAGCCCTAACAGTATGCGTTGCAGACTGGGCATGGAGAAGCCCCAGCTTACTAGCCACGAAGCCGCGGGGATCGGCAATTACGGGGAACGGTATCTTAACCCCCAGCTTCTCCTCGATCCACTCGATCCACTTTATGTGGCTGAAGGTGCTGTCAACACTAAGCCCTATGAGCTCGGTATTCAACCTCTTGAACTCCTCATACCTCTTAGCAAACGCTACGAACTCCGTAGTACATACGGGTGTGAAGTCCGCAGGGTGACTAAACAGGACAAACCACTTACCCTTGAAGTACTCAGGCAGCTCTATAACACCTATAGTGGTCTGCACTTTCATATGCGGAAACTTCTCACCTATTAGAGGTATCTCACCCGGCACGCAAACCACCCAACGCATCTGTTCGTTATAATCCTAGAGCTAGTTAATATTTAAGTATTTTCATTTTAAAAAATTCGCAGCTATTTCATAGAAAGTGTCATAGTGATCTGGTTAGCATATCTAACCTCTAGACTAGGCAAGTCCATCAGCACAGACGCGGTGATGCGAGCTAATCACTGCATAGCCCTTATAGCGATATCCAGGCTTAGCTAGAAATCTTCATAGATTGGGCATGGTGAGGTAAGAATCTCGAACCTTAGTCACGATGTTGATGTAAATGCTCTGCTCAGAAAAGCGTGGGGCTAGAGGTGTAAGGAGTTATAGAGTATGAAAGCTAATCTCGAACAATGAATCAGAAAGGCTATACCGTACTCAAGCTAGGTGTTCGGTATCGAACTCTCCTTCAAACCCATTCGGGCAGCGCCTAGCTCTTAAATGTAGGCTAAACATGTGTTGGGTATAGCCTCAGCCTCATGACGGGTACATCGGGTCTCTAGAAGCGGGTATATAAGTGGCGCCGGGGGCGGGATTTGAACCCGCGCGGGGCACGAGCCCCACCGGCTCTCAAGGCCGGCCCCTTAGTCCGCTCGGGCACCCCGGCGCTCGTCTAGGTTTAGCTGTGTGGAGGGTCTTTAGCGTTACCTCTCTTTAGGGTGTATCAATGCTCGAGTCTTGATAGGTAAACCCTGTATCCCCTCTTCGCTGCTAGCTGCTTGACGTTTCCGAAGGTGTTCTCCATGAGCTTCTTAACGGTTTCATGGCCCTTCCTCACGACCACCTGTAGAGTTCCTCCGAGTTCTAGATGCTGAGAGGCCTCTGTTATGATCCTCCTGACAACCTCCATTCCGGCTGCGAGGGGCGGGTTGCTGTAGATCGCTACAAACTTCATGCCTTTTACGGGGTCATAAAGGTCTCCATGGAGCACAACAACCCTATCCTCAACACCATTCCTCTTAGCGTTCCTCCTAGCGAGCTTCACAGCCTCACGGTTTATATCTACCATGTAGACCCTTAGCCTCGGGTTTAGCTTGGCTATCGCTATCCCTATAGCCCCGTACCCGCAGCCGATATCGAGAACCGTGCCCTCATTGGGTATCAAGGCGCGCTCTATCAGCAGCCTAGTCCCAGGGTCTATACGCTTATACGAGAAGACCCCGCCAGCAGTCTCGAACTCTAGGCTAACCCCTCTTATGAAGTCCGATATGAGCATGTATAGGTCTCTACGCTTGGAGCTCGTATAGTAGTGCTCACCCCCGCTGCTCACTTTTCTCACCACGCCTCCTCTTCCACATAGCCGGGTACACGCCCGGCTCCATAAACACCCTCTCGATCCTCACAGCTATCCCACGCTCGCCTCCCACGATCTCATCGCTGCTCATCTCGGCCCTGCCGATAGCCACGAGCTCCCCCTTAAGGGTAAACACAGCTACCCTCTCACCCTTCTTGATACCCTGGTGGAGCTTCAGGATCCCTGGAACCGCCAGCTGGGCCCCATGGGCAATAGCATCAACAGCGCTATCCCTTATAACGATCTTGGGCAGGTTGGCCACTATGAGCTCCGCAGGCTGGACAACCCTTCTCAGAAGATCCTCGTAGCCGTACCTACGCCACAGGTAAAGGGCCTCGGAGACCTCGTGAAGAGTGTAGATCCCGTTCTCCTCCCTGAAGTGGCCCGTAGCAGTCCTCCGAAGCTCCCTCATATGCGCCTCAACCCCTAGGACGAGGCCTACATCGTGACAGAGCTTCCTTATATAGGTCCCCGACTGGCACCCCACCCGAAAGAGGACATAGCGCCCCCTGAACTCTATTGGCTCTATGTAGTAGATCTCGCGGATCCTAAGCACCCTCTTAACAGATGAGCGGAGCGGAGGCCTCTGGTAGATCTTCCCCACGAACTGCTTCAATACCTCGTCGACCCTATCTGGGTCGACCTCACGGTGAAGCTCCATCAAGGCTACGTACTCCTTCCTCGAATGCATAACAAGCCCTATCAGCTTCGTC
>QMWY01000024.1 GCA_003661865.1 Thermoprotei archaeon | reverse complement strand
GCTAACTGAGGCTCTCAAAGTAACGTTCGATCCAAAGAAGAGGAAGGAGATCGCATGGAGAATTCAGGAGATCCTAGCAGAGAAAGTACCGATAGTTCCACTGTACTATAGGAAGTTCATAAGGCCTTTCAGGACCGACACTCTCAAGGGTTGGTTCAGAGTGCCCGGAGAAGACCTTATCAACACCATAACACTGCTTAGGGTGCACAAGGCATCTTGTCCGATTAAGTCTGTCGTCGTTACGAAGACAGTTGCGCAGACTGTTGTGAAGACCGTGGCCCAGACAATTGTCAAGACCGAGGTGAAGACCGTAGGAGGCAAGGTTACCACGATCGTTAGCACTGTTGTGCAGAGCGTTCCAGTTACCAAGACAGTAGTTCCGACATCGCCTAAGCCCACTACCACCGTTGCTACAACAGCTCCTGGGATCTCGCCGGCATTGATCGGAGGGATAGTGGCGCTAGTGATAATAGTTGTCGTGGTTGCGGCGATAGCCCTTCGCAGAAGATGAGGTAGGAGGTCAAAAACATCAGTTTTTAACATGTTTCACAGTCTTAAAACGTGAGGTGGGGTGTTTCTGCTGTGAAGACGTACTTGATACGTAGAGCGATCGCGTCCGTAATAACGTTCTTTGCTATCATAACGATTGTGTTCTTGCTTGCTAGATTCACTGGTGACCCATTAGCAGAACTTGAGGACGATCCTAGAATGACCCCAGAGGTGTTGGCAACCATAAAGGCGCTGTTCGGTCTGGATAAGCCTTTGCATATCCAGTACATATCGTTTATAGAGAACCTATTTAGAGGGGAACTGGGCTTCTCGCTTCACTATATGAGACCAGTAGCTGCTGTTATTGCTGAACGTTTGCCTTATACCTTAGCGCTCCTAATACCGTCGATCACGCTCTCGAACTACCTAGCTTACAAGATAGGTATAGAGTGCGGATGGCGTCGTGGCTCTAAGTTCGATATCGCTATGGTTACATCATCGATATTCCTAAGATCAGTACCGTACTTCTGGTTAGCGATATTATTCCTATACGTCTTCTCGGTAGAGCTAGGGGTAACACCTCTATTCGGTGCTATGACGCCGGGCAACCGCCCCTCACTAACATGGGAGTGGATCGCCGATTACCTATGGCATTACGCCTTGCCATTCACGGTGCTTGTGTTTAGAGCTACAATAGTTAGGGTACTCTACATAAGGAATACGCTCATCGATATCCTCGGTGAAGACTACATAACCACGGCGTTCGCCAAGGGGTTACCCGATAAGGAGGTTAAGTATAAGCACGCTGCTCGTAATGCATTGATACCGATCATAACGGTTCTGGGACTCAGGTATGCCTACCTGATCGACGGTGCTATCCTTACTGAAACCGTGTTCTCATACCCAGGCACCGGGAGGTTAGTGTATGAGGCTGTTGTCAATAGGGATTACTGGCTCTTACAGGGTGTTGTTGTGATACTTGCAAGCAGTGTCATAGTAGTCAACTTCGTGATAGACCTGATCTACTCGCTTCTAGATCCGAGGGTCAGGTACAGGTGATCGGCATGGTCTCGCGGTTAGAACTGAGCGAAAGAATGTACACCCTGAGGAGATCCCTAAACGAGTTCATGTTCTTCCTAAGGCATAGCAGAATGACGCAGGTAGGCATAGCGCTTCTATCTGCGATAGTGCTCATGGCGGTCTTCGCAGATTTCATAGCTCCTTACGACCCCTACGCGAGGGTCGGCAACGCTATGGAGCCCCCGAGCCCTGAGCACCCCTTGGGGACCAATGACATGGGGCAGGATATACTCAGTGAGCTGATATACGGTGCTAGGATATCGCTCTTCGTAGGCTTCGTAGCGGCTATATCAGGTACGCTGATCGGCACGCTGGTGGGTATAGTAGCTGGGTACTTCGGTGGTGTGGTGGACGAGGTGCTGATGAGGATCACGGACATATGGCTCTCGATGCCCATGCTGCTCTTCACCATATTCCTAGCATCTATACTGACGAAGCTCCCCTCCTTCACAATAATGGTCTCGGTGATCCTAGCCATAGCACTCACATCGTGGCCAGGTGCGGCTAGGGTTGTGCGATCGGCTGTCCTGGGGATCAAGGAGAGGCCCTATATAGAGGCTGCTAGGGCTGTGGGGAGCTCCGACGCAAGGATAATGTTCAGGCACATACTGCCCAATACGGTACCCATACTCGTGGTCATGGTTATAAACCGCGTTGCGGGCGCAATGCTCTCCGAGGCATCGCTAAGCTTCCTGGGGCTAGGGGATCCCACCGCCAAGAGCTGGGGAATGATAATACACTACGCCATGATAAGAAACGCCGTTATGCTAAGGATGTGGTGGTGGTTCCTACCACCCGGCATAATGATATCCATAACAGTGCTGGCGGTGGTGTTGATAGGGATAGGGCTCGAGGAGTACTTCAATCCAAGGCTTAGGAGATAAGGAGTCAGCCCTACTAAACCCGGTTTTAGACGCCCTGAGTCCTCGCTTCGACGAACACCCTAATCTCATCTCCTCCAAGTGGTATCACTCGCCTATGAACATACTCGCGACCACGCCCCCCATCATTATGGATAGTGTTAGGTAAACCGTGTTTAGGAACATGGAGAACAGCGACACTCCTGAGCGGAACATGGCGATGAATATGAGCCATGGATCGTACCCGCGGGACGCTGCACCGATAGCAACGATCACGGCGTATATAACTGTGTAGATCACCGCTCCTAGAACCCCTGCTACCACGCCTGTTAGTATCGTTCTGTACACGTCGCGTATATAAAGCCCAAGCACGATTCCGGTTATGGCTCCTGACACTACGAGGCTCATCTTCGGGATTGCAAGGTCTAGTAGCACGGATAGCCCTATCGCAATGCCGAGCCCCATACCAACGCCCTTCAGGTAGGTCACCTTGTTGCGCGTTGCGCTGAACACCTTATACCACCACGCTTAGAGATCCTAGGCAGGAATATCAACCTAGCCTTGGAGCTGGGCAGGTATTGTCACTGAAAAACTTATTTCTAAAGCATATGCTATACTTCGTCGAAGGGTGGGGGTATTTTGGTAGCTGGTCGTGTTCTCTCAGTAGCGGTAGTAGCCCTACTGATGCTAGGTGTTCTAGCACCAGCGCTGGTAGTTGCTCAGGAGGAGGTTCCTGAGGTTGTGAAGCTCAAGATCGATAAAACCGAGGTCTACCCCGGGTTCCAGTGGATAGAGATAGAGGCTTACCTCTACGTACCCTCCGGATACTCTATAGAGAAGGTTGAGGGCCGGGCAGTGCTCAAGTCGGGTCTAGAGACATCACTAGACCTAGCCCTGACCAGGCTAAGGCCCCCAACAGAGATAACCGTGGGTAACAAGACCTATAAGGTCGGTTACCTGCTGCTGGGCAGGCTAATAGTGCCCCAGGGGATGCTTCCTGGGAAGGCATCCCTGAAGATAGAGGTCAAGGGGACGTTCAAGAAGGGTGAGGGCGAGCCGTACAAGCTTAGCTACACCAAGGAGGTAGCGGTTACTATTGTTGACAGCAGGCCTGTGATCGACAAGCGTATGGAGGCCTACATAAAGCTTGAGCGTGCGCGTACAGCTGTTGAGCTGGCAGGTGCAGCAGGGGCTGATGTGACTGGGCTCTCGGATAGGATCGCTGAGCTTGAGGAGGCGTTGGCGACGGCGGGCTCGAACCTGTATGTTAAGGGCCTTGTCGAGGACGCCCTGAAGACCTACGACACCGTTATTGAGGAGGCAGAGAGCGTAGCGGTACACGCTGCTCTAGCGCTCATAGCCGCTGCTAAGGAGAGAGACTCTAGGCTGGATGCGATCAACGCAAGCGTATCAGCGCTGGAGGCGAGGATAAAGGCGCTTGAGGATGCTGTTTCGAAGACAGCTAAGGCTGTTGAGGAGGTCAGCGGGAACGTCGCTGAGCTAGCTAAGTCCATAGAGAAGACCAACAAGAACGTGGCGTCGGTGGCAAAGGTTCTAAGCGAGTACTCAAAGACTGTGAACGACTACACCGCCAAGATCAACAAGGCGATCGAGGAGCTGGATAAGAAGATATCCAAGGTTGCCGATGATACTTCTAAGGCACTCGAGTCTATGGGGAGCCAGCTAGAGAAGGTCGCTAAGGAGGCGGCATCGGGAGTTGCTGGGCCCCTAGGCGCTATACAGGGTGCCCTCGTAGCCCTTGCCGTGATAATGCTGCTCGGATTTGCTGTTCTGGGAATCGGGCTTAGAAGGGTAGTAAGCTAAGGCTTCGCTAATGCAAGGCTGTTTTTCGCTTGAAAACACATTTTTAAATGCTCAACGCCTCTCACTCATCACCGCAAAATAAACTTTAAATGTAAACTAGGTGTTAGTATACCCCGAAAGGTAGGTGCTTCATGAGGAGCATATACACATTATTAACAATACTAATGTTACTAAGCATAGTAGCCTCGTTTGGAGGCCTAGCAGTCGCAGCTGAAGAGGATGTGAGATACGGACCGTACATAGACAAGATAACCATGAGCGTTATAAGGGACTACAACACAAGGGTCATGGCCTTCGAGGCTAAGGAGCTGGACGTGCTAGGTGTCCTACCACGAGACCTGGACAGGATCAAGAACAACAGGCCCGATGCACACATAATATTCACAGCGCGCACAACAGCATCGGGCTCGCTGCACTTCAACGTGGAGCTGTGGCCCGTTAAGTACCCCCAGGTTAGGAAGGCGCTTGCACATCTGTGGGATAGGGACAGAATAATAGCCGAGTCGCCTCTCAAGGGAGTAGCCATAAAGAACCCATACATAGTGCCGCCCACCTTCGGAAAGTGGGTTAATCCGGAGGCAGACTTCGAGAAGCTCTATCCATACGATCCTGAGAAGGCCAAGAAGCTCCTGGACGAGGTGTTCGATCCTTGTCCTGACAATCCTGACATGTGGTGTGATCCCAACGAGGGTATGAAGCCAGTTGAAATAGAAGTCCTTACTCTGCCAGAGGCGTCGTCCCCAACATACTGGTGGATTGCCCAGTACGTAAAGAATGAGGCCGAGAAAATAGGGCTCAAGATAAAGATCACTCCGGTGAGCTCTAGGGAGCTTGATGCTAGGACATCTGCTGGAACAGCGCAGGCATGGGTGATAGGCTGGGTCTTCGGCAGGTTCCCAACATTCATGTACTACTTCTGGCACAGCAGAGAGATAAGACCGGGTGGCTGGAACGAGTGGCGTGTAAGGAACGAGACCCTCGATGAACTGCTAGACAAGTTCTTCTATGCCGAGACCATGGATGAGGCAATGGAGTGGTGCTGGAAGGCGCAGGAGCTCCTAGTAGACATCATACCGTGGATACCGACCTACACCGCGATAGGGATCACGGCGTACAGCGGAGAGATCGACAGGGACAGTCTAGTGCTTCAGTACGCGCCGCCCATGAAGGAACCCGTAGGCTTCAGCTGGTTCAATATAAACAACATAAGGTTCAAGGATAGGAAGTTTGGAGGGGTATTCAGATCCTACTTCACTGTAGATATAACCACTCTCAACCCAACGGTATACCTATGGGCAACTGAGTCCGACGCGATCTGGAGAGTATACGCCTTTGGTGCAGAGCCGAGACCTGAAGATCTCTACGCCACACCTAGGATACCAGTACTGTTCGAGTCATGGAAGGCAGAGAGGGTGACTTATGAAGGAAAAGAGGTATGGAAGATAACACTAAAGCTATTCCCAGACATTAAGTGGCAAGATGGTGTACTGGCATCAGCTGAGGATATCAAGTACACACTCCTCAAGTTCGGTCTTGAATTGAAGACTAGGAGGGTTTACGATCCATGGATGGACTACATGATAGACATAAAAGTCGTTAACAGGACAACACTAGAGATATACGCCGAGAAGATGGGATGGGCAGAGATATACTACATGGCAGAACTGTTCTTCCTGCCAAAGCACGTTATGGAGAAGCTGCCTAATCCGCTAGATGACATCTCGTTGTTGCCGCATCCAACGAAGCCTGGCCTAACAGCGATGATAGGTAACGGCCCGTTCGCGCTGTTAAAGAGGGAAGTAAGCTACGTCGAGCTCGTATGGTATCCAGAGTACAAGTGGAGACATCCAGAAAGAACTGTGAAGTTCCTAGAAGTAGAGCTACCTGAGCAGGTCGAGGTTGGCAAGTCCTTCACGGTCCGCACTACACTCGTCGACTATCTAGGTGAGCACGTAACGAACGCAACAGTGAAGGTCGTGCTCAAAGGTCCAACAACTGTGACGGTGCCTATGGAGCACGTGGGCAACGGAGTTTACGAAGCAACGATACCGAGCCTCCCCGAGGGCGTATATGATGTGACTATCAAGGCATCTATGCCCATAATGCTGTGGCACTTAACAAACAGCTACACTGCTAAGCTCGGCGTAGGTAAGGCACCAGCAGCGGAAGCTCCTACGCCGACTGGCCCTGCGCCCACAGCACCTGTTGTCGAAAGTATAAAGATAGAGGTTCCGGGTGCAGCCGTAGAGGTTGTGCCTCCGCAGAGCCCGCCCACCCTAACACCGCCGCCAAGCGTAGAGGCGCCTAAGGAGTTCGAGATCGAAGTTCCGAGCGTGGACACATCAATGAGTATGGCTGCCATAGCTGTGTCTGTTGTTGCGCTGATAGTATCTGCCGGATTAGCACTGACGGTAAGAAGATAAAGATAAAGCTTTTTGTAACGACATCACCATTTTTACTAATTTGCAACATTCATCTCCTCTTATCTTGTATCATACTATAACTACTATTCAATGTTTTGTTATAGCTGCACTTGTCCTTCAAAATTAGTCGCTTAACGTACACTTATATTTTAGGTAGGATAACAACCTCAGTGAGATTGGTGGTGCTTCATGGGCGCGGTTAGCGCGTATATCGCACGCCGCGCACTAATGACATTCGTGACGTTCCTAGTCATAATATCGGTTTACTTCATCGTAGTAAGGGTAATTCCAGTGATGCTAGCGGGGGGCAATCCCGAGGCGGATCCAGTAATTGCGGCTCTTAGGAGAACACAGGAAGATCCGCGGTTCTCTAACTGGATAGACTACACTATAAAGAGATTCGGTCTTGATAAGCCTCTAATACCAGATCAATACCTAATATATTTAAAGAACATACTGACATTCGAGTTCGGGGTCTCGATCTATACACAGAAACCAGTAGTCTCAGAGATTCTGAACAGGTTACCATACACCCTAGTCTTGTATAGCGGTGCGATGATCCTGCCTATAATAATTGGGTACTACACAGGGTTAGCAACCATCAGGCACAGAGGCGGTAAACTTGACGCCATAATGACGTCCATCGGTATAATATCCTACATAGTGCCATCGTGGCTTATACTGCTACTCATATACTACTTCTTAGCATACCTGCCGAAGCTATACTGGGGAACACCGATCTTTCCACTACCCGTCAAGGCACCTTCCATAACTGAGATCAACTGGGAGACCATAAAGTACCTACTATGGTACATAGCGCCCTTGCTAACCGCTGCTGTACTGGCGTGGTTCGGTTCATGGACCTACTTCTTCAGGCAGATAGCGATGTCAGAGCTGGGGAAAGACTACGTGTACACTGCAAGGGCTAAGGGCCTATCGGAGATGCACGTGATAAAGGAGCACATACTACCAAACCTAAAGCCGCCGATAATAATGAGGTTGGCCTTTTGGCTACCCGGGATCTTCGGCGGTGCCTTGATATTCGAGATAATATCTAACTGGCCGGGAATAGCATACTTCTCGTATGCAGCTTTCCTAAACTTCGACTACCCAGTCATGACAGCCTTCTTCGCGATCTCGTCGCTACTACTCCTGGTATCGATATTCATAGCTGATGTTCTTATCGCAATAATAGATCCTAGAGTTGCTTTGCAGCAGAGGTGAGAAGCCATGGCGGAAGGAGTAAGTATAGCCGAATACCGTAAACAACTACTGAAGGAGAGGCTCCTCAGGATCAAGGAGACTATCCTGCTTGTGCTTCGACATCGTTCGGCTATTATAGGGCTAGCGATAGTGTTATTCTACTCAATACTAGGTGCTTTAGCCCCCGTATTAACGCCCTACGACCCTGTAATGGGTATGGATGTAGCTGATGCATTCGCCGTTCCCGAGTGGGTCGCGGCACCCGACACACCTAGGAACGTTGAGGGAATATTGGATAATTATAAGATCGTGGATAAAAGTGTTGTTGGGGATGTTAAAGTATTGATGGAGAGGTTAAGCGATGGGAGTATAGCTGTCAAGGTTAGCGGAGTGGGCGAGGCCAACATAACCATTGTTAGCGAGGACACGCTATACTATCCCTACAGGCCAGCGCGGTCGATGCTTGTCAAGTACGGCTTCAAGACCACCAAGCTAGGTAAAGAGATGGGATGGTACAACATAGCTTTCGCAATAGAGAACATAGACCTTAGGGAGAGAGGAGCCGTACTTGTGTATAAACGGGGAGATCGTGAGTTGGAGATACCGAAGGGGCTGTATGTGGTTTACGATGAAGTAGGATTCAGGATGTACAGCCCCTTCCCACTGGTCCGTGAAGAGAAGAACGTAAGCACAAGCATAAGGCTTCCGTACTACGTAATCAACGCCAAGCAACCCGTGCCCATGCCTGACGATGTGAATGCCGTCAGCGAGATCCTCCTGGAGAAGGATACGCGCCTCAGGGCAGTTATTTACATAACCTACTCGTGTAGTTCCACAAGTGCGATGATGAGGTGCAGTGATGGGGGGATAGAGTTCCTAATACAACCGCTCTACGTGAAGATCTACGGGCTTGCTCACGGCATACTAGGCACCAACTACTTGGGCGTTGACGTGTGGTCGCAGTTCGTCTACGGAGCAAGGATAGCGGTAGTGCTTGGACTAAGCGTTGCGCTTGCGACAGTGCTTCTAGGAATAGTTGTTGGAGTATTAGCGGGGTACAGAGTGGGTACGCTGTTCGACTATGTCGCGACGTTCATAATAGACGTGATATACTTCACTCCGTTGCTGCCGCTGATCATGGCTGTAGGCATAGTCTTCGGCAGGAGACTGGACCTGATCTTCTCGGTGTTCATACTGTTGTCATGGCCGGGAACGGCCAGGCTGGCGCGCTCATGGTCCATGGCCCTTCGCAGCGACCTGTACATAGAGGCTGCTAAGGCTGTGGGAGCTAGCGATATGCGGATAGTTATAAAACATATAGTTCCTCAGCTGGTGCCCCTGCTAGTCTACAGCCTAGTGCTCAGAGTACCCGGAGTCATAATGACTGAGGCTGCGATATCGCTGATAGGCTTCGGAGACCCCCACACACCGTCTTGGGGTAAGATGATAAACGAGGCGTTCTACGGAGGCGCATTCCTGCAGAACGCCTGGTGGTGGATAATGCCGCCCATAGTAGGGATAGTGACCATAGCCTTAGGTTTCGCATTGCTAGGTATAGCGCTCGACGAGATCGTGAACCCGAGGCTTAGGAGGAGATAGGGACAAACGCTATGGCTAAGCGTAGAGAGCCAGCACCGCCACTCGTAGTGTGCAGAGATGCTTGGCGGAAACTCAGGTTGCTAAAGCTGGGTATAGTATTTGAAGTGGCGTTTTTCCTCACGCTATTCACACTGTACCTTTTCAAGATCCCCATACCTATACCTACATCTCTTGAGCTGAATATAGATACTGAGCCCAAGGACTTCTATCTAAACGTTACGCTCTACCGCATCACCTTCGGTACGTCGGGTGGAGGGTTCGAGACGAAGTTCATTGAGAACCTTAGAGGGATTAGCCTAGACGTCTATGTTGGGAATAGAACGAGGGTATGGCTGGGCAACATAAGTATTGAGTACAACGTAATTCTCAAGCCCCTTATTACTCGCATAGTAGAGGTTGATGGGCCGGGGCCCTACCTCCTTAGCCTAGGCGACAATATGTCCTATGCTCCCCGCTACTTCGGCTTAGCTAAGTTTGGCTACGGATTGAACGATGCGGTTGTCGAAGGCCCTATCTACATAGCCCACCTAGTATTTGGCGTATGCGCAGAGGGGCTTAACGTTACAGTGCGCAATCCCCAGGAAGCGCACCTGAACATAGTGGTTGAGGTTAAGGAGCCTGATGGGCAGCTCGTGGCAGATGAGTTCTCTTGCAGGGACACTGTATGCAGCCATGGTTTTAGATTTGAGAAGGGGTACGAGCACTACCGGATCAAGGTGTATAGGGATTACGGTATACTGTCCCTGAGGTACGATGAGGAGAGAAGAGCAGAAGTTCTCGACCTTAGTGAAAACCCGATTTTCTACACAATGCTTTCAGTGGGTAGCTTGGCGATGGCCTATGTAAACACCTATGCGTACAACCGGTACAAGAACTACTACCAGTACAAGCTCAAGTGTAGAGAGAAAAGAAATCGAGCGGCTCCTTAATCTTCACAGAGAGGGCCTCTCTTCCAGGTAGGCATATGCCATTATTGCGTAGACCGCAGTGCCTATCCAGAGCGCATCCTCGTCGACGTCGAACCGCGGGTTGTGGTGCGGATACACAATCCCCTTCTTCTCGTTTCTTATCCCCAGGGCTATGAATAGCGACGGGACCTTCCTAGCGTAGAACGCAAAGTCCTCGGCGCCCATGGAAGGCCTAGGCTCTGCTACGGG
>QMWY01000023.1 GCA_003661865.1 Thermoprotei archaeon | reverse complement strand
GCCGACGCTTGATCGCCTCCCTAACCTCCTCAATGCTTTTTGTAAGTCGCGCTATCTTACTCTCGAGCTCTGCAACAGCGCGCCGAACAACTTCGCGCTCTGTAAGCTTGGTGAAGTATTCATCGATAGCATCGTCGAACCTGTTAAACCTCTTCACAGCTCCTCTGACATGGCTGGGTATGTAGGGGTAAACCCCAATGGGCTCACCATCTACGGCAACTATGCAGGGCTCAGGAGCCTTAGGGGTCTCTAGGAGCAGTTTCAGAACCTCATGTCTTAGACACTCAACCGCCTCCTTACCCACACTGCCAGGGTCAGCACTCTTATCGAGGCCGCACCGAGCTATAACCTCCTCAGCAATCTCGCCCGGGAGAGACCATCCCCTAACAACTCCCCGAACAAGATCCTTCCCCTTTGTGAGTAGGCGGGCAAGCTCGTCTATGTCATTAGTGGTGAGCACAGCTGGTCGTCTAGGCGGGGGCGGGCTGTAAACCTCGCCTACCCTAACTACGCGGTCCCGCATGGTTCTAGGCTCGCTAACTATCTTTATTGTACCGGAGCCGTTGAGGAGCGCTATAACCCCTCTAGGCAGGAGCTCTGCTACCAGCGCCCTACGCTCCCCCTTACATACCAGGTTTAGAAGCACCACCCTCTCATGTTCAACCTGTTCAACACCCTCTATACAACAGTCCCTTAGCAGCGAGCGCCACAGCCTCTGAACACCCTCTAGCTGGGGATCAGCAACCCTCTTAACATCAGCCATGAACTTCGTGAAGCTAATCCTCCTTCCAGCCTCTATAACAAGCGTCTTTACACCACCTCCGCGGGGTCTAAGCCTTAGCACAAGCCTATCCCTAGCGATTAGGTACACGTTGTCTACGAACGCCTTCTGCAGAGACTCCCCGTTCTCAGCGATCCAAACACTAATATCCAACGCTGTCATCGATGTCTTCACAGGGCACACCCGTCATGCCGTTTAGAGCCCTATCAGCCTTAAGAAGATGGCTTGAGTCGCTAGAGCCCGGCAGCAGAATACTTGTATATAGGGGTTTCATAGGTGCCGCGGTGGGCGCTGCCCTAGGAGCCACCAATAGGCTGGGTGTTGTACATCTAGGATCGCCGGGCTGGGTCTTCAACAGCGTAACGCTCCTAGTGCTTTACCTCGCAACGTTACCCTTGGCTATGAGGATCAGCAGGAGGAGGTTCGATGTACTGGGAAAGGGAGCATCCGTGTACCTAGCCACCGCCCTCATAGCATACATCCTCATCACCTCTTAGGAGCCTCTGTTCGTAGAGCAGCAGGCCCTCGGCCACTATCCTAATGTAGTTCTCAGGTAGCACGGGTTGCCCATTACTCATCGGGAATGCGTAGGGAAGCCTCACCACAAGCTTTGTAAACCTATCGAAAGGGAGCTCTACTTCTAACCCCACCTTAACCCTGATCGTGCTGAGCTCCCGCCCCTCACTAACCATTTTGAGCATGTATGCCGCTCCCGCTATTGTGAACTGCCAGGGGCCTAGACTTCTCCTCAACGCCCAAGGCATCCTCTTGGAGATCATGGTCTCCGTCCGCCTCTTAGGGGGGTCATCACCCATGATCCCGCCTATAACGACGAACTCTGCATCGCTGAGGTCTGCAGGCGTAAGCCCGGTGCTAGCCCACGGATCCAGCACCACTACCTTGCCGCGGAGGATCTGGGAGGCGCTCTCGCTGTATACCGGGGCTATTCTAGATAGCACCTCCCTATGCCTACTACTAACAACATTGGTTATCACTAACGAGCCGGGAAACAGCTTGGCAACGTAACTGTACTCCGCTAGGAGCCACCTATTTATGCAGGGCTCTAGATGCTCTATAACAACCGTAAACATCCCCAAAGGGCTCCCTACGCTTCGACGCACAGAAAAGATTTAAATTCCTAGTCACCTCTAGCTCTTGAGTAAGGGATTAGTCATGAGCAGCGCCACGAGACCCAGCGTCACGCCTATGAAGGTGTTGAGGAGCGCCACCAACAAGGTCGTGATGGTGAAGGTCAAGGATGGCTACGAGTTCGTCGGAAGGCTCGTCATGACGGATCAGACGATGAACGTCGTTCTCGAAGACGCCACTGAGTACTCAGATGGCGGTGAGACTGTTGTGGCCCGTTATGGACGTGTTCTGATAAGGGGTAGCCAGATCCTCTACATATGCACGGACTACCTAGAGGCGCAGATGAAGCAGACCCTAAGTAGCGGGAGGAGCAGGTAGCTAAGCCAGCCCTAGCCAAGGGTAGGTGGAGATCTTGAGCAGGCCTCCCCGTAGACCGAGGAGAGCTTCTGTCCCGAGAAGGCTAAGACTACCGAAAAAGTGTCCCATAAACTTCGAATTCGATGTTAATAGGATAGAGTGCAAGCTGTGTCCCTACTTTGACGCCTGCCTAAGGCTATACAACCTAGCTAAGCGCGTGGCCAAGAGGAAGTGATGCTGCTGGGTGTTGTTGCAGGCAACGCCGCTGCTTGATCGCCGTGATAAGCTCTGCAGGTACGATATAGATATATAGATATGCAGGAAAGACTACCCAACAGAATGTCATTGAGGTAGGGTGCTGATGATGCAGAGGGTAGTTGTATCTGAGTACATGTGGCCCGGCGTAGAGAGCTTGGAGGTGGAGATCGCTGAGCGCAAGGGCCTCGGACATCCAGACTATATTGCGGACGGTATCTCAGAGGCTGTTAGCAGGGGCTTATGCCAGTACTACATGGAGAAGTACGGAACCATACTCCACCACAACGTCGACAAGGTGCTCGTTGTAGGAGGGCAGGCCCGCCCCGTCTTTGGAGGGGGTGATGTACTGCACCCTATATACATAGTGGTCTCCGGTAGGGCCACGGCGTTTGTCAAGACCTCTTCGGGCCTCGAGTTCGTCCCGCTTGGCCGCATAGTCCTGGAGTCCTCTAAGAAGTGGATCCGTGAAAACTTCCGCTTCCTGAACCCCGAGGTGCACGTAGTCATTGACTACCGCATTGGCCAGGGCAGCATAGATCTCGTGGGTATATACGAGCTTGGGAAGAGGGTTCCGCTGGCCAACGACACGAGCTTCGGCATGGCTTATGCACCGCTCAGCACCCTCGAGAAGCTTGTCTTCGAGACCGAGCGCCTCCTCAACAGCCCGGAGTTCAAGAAGAGCAACCCTGAGGTAGGGGAGGATGTGAAGGTTATGGGGCTTCGCATGGGTAAGAGCATAAAGCTTACCGTAGCAGCAGCCATGGTCTCGCACCTAATCCGCGATAAGGACCATTACCTGGCGGTTAAGGAGGTCGTTAAGGAGAAGGTGCTGGACCTGGCCTCCAAGATAGCGAGTGGCTACGAGGTAACCGTGGACGTCAATGCTGCTGACAAGCCTGAGCACGGAATATTTTACCTAACGGTTACGGGGACATCAGCGGAGCACGGGGATGATGGCATGACGGGCAGGGGCAATAGGGTGAACGGCCTCATAACCCCCATGAGGCCTATGAGCCTCGAGGCTACCGCAGGCAAGAACCCTGTTAGTCATGTAGGCAAGATATACAATGTCTTGGCTCGCGAGATCGCTGAGAGGATATATAGGGAGGTTAGGGGCGTTAAGGAGGTGTACGTGGGGCTGTTGAGCCAGATAGGCAAGCCCATAAACGAGCCGCAGATCGCAGATATAAAGGTAGTTCCCGAGGGAAGGCTCACCCAGGATATGAGGCGCGATGCTGAGTCCATAACTCTCGAAATGCTTGAGCGCATAAGAGAGCTTACGCCAAGGATACTAAGCGGCGAAGTCCTGCTCTTCTAGATTGAAACCAGTTTTACCCTCCCCAATGCTCTCGGCGACCTCCCTACGGTACTCCTCTATTATGCTCAGAAGCTTCTTCTCATCTATTATAGGGGCGCTCCTAAGCTTCTCACGGTACTCCTCCATCTGCTTAACAGCCCTCTTAACAACTTCATCACTAACGCTGTCCGCTGGAACAACAGCTACATCACCGGTGACGTACACCGGCTCCACCCCATCAACAACAGCCACTCCATGGCGCCATAGGAGCTCCCGTACATCATCCCTAACCCTTCGGGTAAATAGAACCAGGCCTTCACCAGACACCTCCTTAAGCCCCTCGACGTCCACTAAGTCTGTATGCTCGACGAAGAGCCATGGCGGGTCGAAGGACCTGGCTCTCCTGATCTCCGCCTTGCTAAGCGCCTGTATGAGCGGAAGTACCCTCAGCTCCCCTGCTGCTAAGCCCCTGAGGATCCCCGTGACCTTAGCCAGGGCCCTCCTCTGCTCCTCGACCTCGCGCTCAAGCTGCTGCACTCTCTGGTAGAGCTGTTTAGCCCTCGATTCTAGCATGGCAACGGTCCTGTCATGGATATCCTGAGGGGTCAGCTCTACAGGTGTGGTTGCGTGCCTAAGCTGGAACTCGAGCTCCTCAACGCGTTTCCTAAGCTCAGAGAGCTCGTTCTTAAGGAGCTCGCGCTCCCTGATGAGCTCCTCGACCCTCTTCTCAAGCTCCTGTACCCTAGAGTCCTGATACTCCCTACGGCTAAGCTTGGCAAGGATCTGCTTAAGTGCATCGCGCTCCTCACGCTCCTCGGCAAGCACCTTACCCACCACCGCCTCGATAGCCTCGTTAACGCTACGCCCCCTGAGTATCAGGAGCTTTGCCTCGTCTAGGTCAGCATCTATGCCCATCTCCCTAATGCGCTCCTCGACCTCCCTAAGACTCCTCTCGTAATGCCTATACGCCATCAGCGCGGCTGCTAGCGCATCCCGCTCATGAGTGGTCTCTATCCTTAGGCTTGGTTGCCGCCGTCTATACCACTCGATAACAGCCTCCTTCTCGGAGGTGCTTGGGTTACGTGGAGGTACGTATAGGGGGACGCCAAGAGTAGACGCCAGCTTCTTCACGCTATCAGGCGGCGGGTTCTTATCTGTGGCAACGATAACCGGTATGCCGACCGCGTATAGACGGTTTATTATAGCAGACCTATCGAGTTCCCGGGATGAGGTGAGCAGAACCAGCCTCAGCGATAGGTCTACCGCAGCGAGACCCGTCTCCAGTCCCGGGTCTACACCTACTATCACGTACCTTCTCCTGAGCTCCACCTCAGGGCTATCTGAGACAAACATTATGGATTTGTAGACGGGCTTTATCACGACGCGGACCTCGCTATTCCTAACAGGTTTTACAAGCCCTCTGAGCGCTGACCTAGGCGCGTATACTATGAACACCGCGCTGTCAAGACCGCCACTACTCTTCCTGAATATCAGGTCGTAGCTGAGGCCCGCCCTATCAAGCACCTCCTTTATCCTTCTAGTCATGCGGAGGACAGACGCCCTCATACTACGGGCGTAGCGCTGGGCACTAGACCCTCCGCGACCTACGGCGCTACCGCGTGATATTATTATCTTGGTCTTGTGCTCAACAGCCCTTATAGGAGAGCCTTCTCCCCTCAGCGCAAGGATGGCGTTTATATAAGCCGTTGCCAGTGACCGCGGCTTAGTAAGCACCTCGTACCCCATGGACGCCAATATCTTCTTCACGGATACGAAGCTTCCGTTCTTCAGCGTCACCTGCACCATCTCTGTATCCTCAGGTAAGAGGCTGAGGAGCATCGCCAATCTCTTCTTAGAAGGGGCGAGCTCGAACACATTGTCAACAGCTATTACCTTGGGTCTGTACTCCCATGCAAGCCTAACAACTCTCCTAAGGGGTGCGAACTGCGTCTCGTAAACAACCTTTCCATCCTCCCGAAGGATAACCACGGAGTAATGAGGCTCTGCTGTCCTAGACGCCGGGCTTCCACTAACTATGTCCAGCCCCATTACGAGCCGGGGCTCGTTCCCCACGAGAACCAAGTTCAACCCCGGGATGAGTAGCTACCTAGGCTTCTCCAGCACGTACTCCAGCACATCTCTGAAGTCTATCGAGAGCCTAAATCTTTTGTTGAAGAACCTAACAACGTACCTCACATCGCGTTCTAGGAGCCTGAGCGCTTCGGGACTCTCAGACTCCACGTACTGAGGCCAGTCTATTATGTAGGGAACCTCCTTGTCATCGCTCATAGCAACAATTATGTTGTATTCGCTGAGGTCCCCATGAACTATCTTGGCTCTCCAGTACGCAGCTCTGATAGCCTCTATCAGCTGCTCCAGAACTCCCTCAGGATCCGCTAGCTCGCGCACCATGTAGAGCTCTACACCTTCTATGAACTCTATGACCACTGCGTGAAGAGCCCCGCCGTAGAGCCTTGGCACATTGGGAACTTCACTACTGTTGAGAAC
This sequence comes from Thermoprotei archaeon, assembly GCA_003661865.1. Classification (GTDB taxonomy): domain Archaea; phylum Thermoproteota; class Thermoprotei_A; order Sulfolobales; family Ignisphaeraceae; genus QMWT01. The sequence continues at coordinate 4,769 of QMWY01000023.1, read as the reverse complement.
CCTAAGTGCCGCAACCTCCCTCTCCCCGGCAACAACACTTCTAAGCACCCAGGTACCCCTCTCAAACGTAACTCCATACCCCCTGGTCACAACAACCCTTCTGAAGCTCTGCCTACCTATCCTGTAGAACTTCACCGCTACCACATCACCGTTGTCAGCAATACCTTTGTAGATCTCGCTCTCCTTACCAACACCAACCCTATCGCCGAGGGCCTTCAGAACGTTTCGCCTAACCAGCCTATGCAGCGCAACACAGTCGAGGCCGAGGAACCTCAGCCTATAGGCGTTCATGGTGGGGTGCTTCACGAGAAGCTTATACCTGGTCAGCTTCCTAAGCCTTGCATCAAGCTCCTTCGGAGGCATCTTAACGCGTGATGCTATCACCTCCACAGGAACATACTCAAATTTGCCCAACAGCTTTACGAATACCTCCAGCAGCCTGAAATCCTGCTCGACTAGGCTCCTATAGATCACGCCTAGCTTTACCAATGCTCCACCTATGTCTGTGTAGCTGCGTAGAGGGTGAAAACGTTACTGCGCTTCGATAAGTCCTAAACTGGACGTACGTAGGAGCGCGTGCCCTCCTTAAAGACCTCCAGCACGTGATCCGCTATGTCTATGACCTCCCTATCATGGGTTACCACAATTACCTGGGGCAGCCTACCCGAGATCCTCCTTATCATATCGAAGAGGCTGCGCCTCCGCTCCTCATCTAGGTGTACCGTAGGCTCGTCTAGTATGAAGAAGCTCGGCATTTTACCCATGATCGTGTAGGCCAGGGCTATCCTCATCGATATCGCTAACGCCGTCTTCTCACCACCGGATAGGTTCTTTACGGGGATCTCGCCAAGCTCATTCACTACAACCATGTCGAAGTCAGGGGTTATTCTTACAGACATGGGCAGGCCCAGGTGCCTCAGGATCTCGTTGCTGAACCTCTCAAGCATCGTCCTAGCCCTTGCCGTAAGCCTCTTGGCGATCTCTCCATCCTTACCAAGGATCCTCGTTCTGAGGACCTCGAGGAGGTCGTAGAGGCGCTCCTTTCTCTTTATCTCTCGCAGCTCCTCCTCGTACTCCCTCACCTCCCTCTCGAGGGAGGTCTTCTGCTCGAGCAGCGAGGTTAGGCGTGACTTGAGACTCTCAAGCCTCTTCTCTGCGTCGTGAAGCTCCTGCTCCAAGTTCTCTGCCTCTCTCTTAGCGTCATCATATAGCCGCACCACGTCGCTATCCCTAGGAATACCCAGCCTCTTCGTAAGCTCCCGGAACCTCTCGACAACCCTCCTCTCATCAATGCCCCTCAGCCTCACCTCTAGGCTTCTCAGCATCTCCTCGTAGCTCCTGAGCCTCCCCTTCAGGGTGTTGAGGTACCTCTGAAGCTCCTTCAAGGCGCTTATGTAGCCTCTGCTAATCACGCTAGCTACGTATCGTGCCTCCTCATCGCATAGGGGGAGGGAGCCTCTGCCCACGAGCTCCTTAATGCTGCGGTAAAGCTCTATAGAACGCCTAGCTATTGGGAGAACCCTCTTCCTCAGCTCGGATATCCTTGTATCAACCTCGCTTACGGCACCCTCAAGCCTCGCTACCTCGGATTCCACAGCTTTAGCGCGCTCGAGCCTCTCCTCAAGCTCTCTCCTCCTACGCCTAAGCTCCTCGATCCTTGACCTCAGTAACTTGAGCTTATCCACAACCTCCTGCTTGATCCTATGCACGTCCTTAGCTGCCAGCTCGCGTCCGCAGACGGGGCAGACACCGCTTCCCTCAATAACACTCACAGTACCCTGCATGATCTCCAGCTCTGCCCAGGTCTTCTGCTCCTCCTCTATAGCCTTCCTAAGCTCCTCCTCAAGCATGGCAACGCTCCTTCCGGCGCCTATAATGCTCTCCAGCTTGCGCCTAGAATCCTCAACCCTCCTCCTGAGCTGCTCAGCCTTGACCTTAGCATCCTCATAGTCTCGGAGGAGCTTTTCTAGGTAGTCCACATCTATACCCTCGACATCCTCTAGGAACTTTATCGCGCCTACCACGCACTCGATACTCCTGGAGACCCTGCGCCTATCCTCGAGAAGCCTATACACCTCGTAAAGAGCCCTCAGCTCCTCAAGCAGCGCTAGTCTCTGCCTCCGCTGCTCTAGCTCTCTGCGGAGCTCCTCAACCCTTTCCTCGTAGCTCCTGACCTCCTCTTCGAGGCGCCTAACCTCATCCTCTAGCTCACTAATCCTCCTCTTCTTCCTAGCAAGGCTGCGCTCTATCTCTATACCGCGCCCCTTCTCCACGACCAGCTTCCTGACCTCCTCACCTAGAAGCTCGCGCACCTTCTCAAGCTCTTCGAGCCCTAGGAGCTGGAGTATCATCTGCTTCCTCTTAGCCGGGGGGCTATCTATGAGCAGTGTGAGCTCGTCCTGCCTCGATATTATCGAGGCCCTTAGCACGTCGCCTACGGGAATTCGGAGGATTGATAAGATCCCGCGGTAGACCTGCTCGAGACCATGGGCAAGCAGCTTCTCCCGCCCGCCGACAACTTCATAGAGCTCTGCCTCCTCAGGCCTGCCGCTGCTTATTCTCCGCCTAACCCTGTATACCCTACCCCCAACCTCGAACTCAACAACTATCTCACCGCTTCTAGCGCCACGCCTAAGTATATCCGATTTCCTACCGCCCCTAATGCCGGAGGAGCCGCGTCCGCTGTACAGTAGTGCGTAGACTACAGAATCTATTATCGTGCTCTTACCGGCGCCATTGGGCCCCACAATAGCTACTAGTCCTCGTGGAAGCTCAACAGTGGTGTTTTCGTGTGAGAGGATGTTCTTGAGCTCAACTCTTTTTAGAAGCGCAACCGACAACCCCGATCACCTGAAGAACCTTGCTAGGCCCCTTAGCGAGCCGCCGGATAGAGGGGATGTGTTTCCATGACCGCTGCGCTGGGGCGCGGGTCTGAGGATTTTCGAAACAAGCCTCTCCAACGACTTCACAAGTTCCTCAGACTCGAGGAGGTCGCTGACGAATTTCCTCACGGTATCATAGCTTGGGGCTATTACGAGTTCTACTATTCTCCTAGCAAGCTCCTCATCCTCTACAAGCTCCCGCACCACCGCCTCTAGATTAACCCCCTCTGGAACCTCTGTAGGCTCCTCAGCACCCACATCCCTCGTTACCACCTCAATCCTGTAGTACGCGATCAGCCCTTTGCGGAGCAGCGTGTCTAGCGTTGCATACAGCTGGGAGGCGTCCTCGCTCAGCAGCTCTGCATACACCAACGGCTGCTTAAGCCCCCGAGATACGATCTCCGACGCCCTACGCGCTATAGACCCAGCCGCTTCGTTAACGCTGCTGAACCTGCCGATGATCCATGGGCGGGGACTTCGCAGCCTAACCTTCTGAATCACAGGCTCGTCCCGCGAGAGATCGACTAGGAGCACCGAACGGCCCTCCGGTACGTACTCATCCTTCCTCAACGCCTCGGTAGAGCCCGGGTATGCTATAGGGGTCCCATCCCTATGCCTTAGGATTAGGGGCTTATGATAGTCTCCCAGGGCCACATACTTGAAGCCCAAAGGTATATCCTCGACCCTAGCATCGTACTGCGGAATACCCGTCTCCTTTAGTAGCAGGTGTGCCATCAGCACCGACCCTCGGGGTACCGATACCTTCCGTAGCGAGCTACGGGCCCTGTGAGGAACAGCTACGAACTTAACGCCCTTCACATCCCATAGAGCCACCTCGTCAACGGCAACGTACTTGACCAGGCCCAGCGACTCCAGCGTCTTCAGGGGAGATATGCTGCGGCGCCTTGGGGTATCATGCTGCCCTGCGATTATGAGGACCTCGATGCCCCGGTCACGCAGCTTCCTAAGAGCTTTCGCCGCCACTACGTAGGCCTCTGGAGGAGGATTCGGGGTGTCAAAGAAGTCGCCGCAGTGCACAACTACGTCGACATGCTCCCTCGCACCTACCTCCATAGCCTCTAGAAACGCCTCGTATACATCCCTGTACCTAATGGTTAGCCCATAGGGGGCTGCTCCCAGGTGGGTATCGCTTAGGTGGAGGATCATCAAGGCTCCTCACCCAGGAGCTCACGTAGCTCCTCAACAGCTTCCCTATGCATAGAAGCCTCCTCAGCCTCACGCTTAACAGCCTCATAGAACTCCCTCCATATCGATACTATGTCGGGCGTGGCCCCAGCCCTCTTACCAGGGTGCATATCTATCTTGACGAAGGCTGGGAATCTACCGATCCACTCCCCAAGCACTAGCGCCTCACCTGTCGCCAACGATGCTAGCGAACCGACGAGGTCCTCGGTGAGAGCGTCTGATGCATCCATAACCGCCCTCTGGTCAGAATCCTGGACAAGCTTCATCACCACCAGGTTCTGGATCTGGCTAACGGTGTTTGGGTCGATATTTCGAGGCCTCTGCGAAACTAGTGCTAGACACACGCCAAACTTCCTGCCCTCCCTAGCCAGCCTCTCTATGCTATGCCTGGATACAGTTACCCTGCTAGCAGATACGAATAGGTGTGCCTCCTCAACCACGAAGAGTAGGGGTGTTGGCCTACCAACAACGTAGTTATGACGAGCATACCACAAGATCTCATCGGCGACTACCTTGAGCATGTAGTCCTTCTGCTCGTCATCGAGCGCCGAGGCGTCTAGCACCAGTATGGTTCCCGGCGAGATCAGGTCCTCAATGCTGGGCTGGCTAAAGCTTATACGTGCGTACTCAAAGAACTCCTCAACCTTCATCACGGCAGATTCGATACTCTTCTCCGTAACG
>QMWY01000022.1 GCA_003661865.1 Thermoprotei archaeon | reverse complement strand
TGCCCCTAACCTCTTCACCACCCTCCCCAGTCTAAACACCTAGCACTCAACTAGCTCGATTTAGTTTTGAAGGTTCTTGGATGGTAAGGCTTAAATCCTTTTCTTCCCGAGGGAGGATACGCGGGGGATATGCGATGGGGCCCCGGAAGGTAATCATCATGGGTGCTGGGGGGAGGGACTTTCACAACTTCAACGTGGTGTTCAGGGATAACCCCGAGTATCGGGTGGTTGCGTTTACAGCTACCCAGATCCCCGGGATAGAGTTCAAGAGGTACCCACCGTCCCTAGCGGGGAGGCTGTATCCCCAGGGGATACCTATATATCCTGAGGAGATGCTGCCCGAGCTTGTGAAGAGGTTCGGCGTTGACGAGGTTGTGCTAAGCTATAGCGACCTGAGGTATGACGAGGTCGGGCGCAAGCTATCAATGGTCCTGGCGTCGGGCGCGTCCTTCAGGATCCTAGGGCCTAACGAAACCATGCTGGAGAGTACGAAGCCCGTCATAGCGGTGACAGCGATAAAGACGGGGGCTGGGAAGAGCACGGTGTCGCGGGCGCTGGTCCATGAACTTAGCAGGAGGAATGTAAGGGTAGTGGTCGTGAGGCACCCCATGGCGTATGGCGACCTAGAGAAGATGAGGGTGCAGGTGTTCGAGAAGCTTGAGGACTTAGACAAGTACGGGGTTACGATAGAGGAGCGTGAGGAGTACGAACCCCACCTACGCCTAGGGATACCCGTGCTTGCAGGAGTCGATTACGGCGAGATCCTCCTAGAGGCGGAGAGGAGGGGCGATATAATACTGTGGGATGGTGGGAACAACGACTGGCCCTTCTTCAGACCGTGGTTCATGATAACCGTTGCCGACGCCATGAGGCCAGGGCTTGAGGTAGGGGCGTTCCCAGGAGAGGTGAACCTGAGGCTAGCTGATGTTGTTATAGTGACCAAGGTTTCGCAGGCCAAGCCCGGCGACGTGGATAGGATCGTGAGGAACATCAGGAGCGTCAATCCAAGGGCAACCATAGCTAAGGCCGATATGGAGGTCGAGCTAGATAGACCCGAGCTTGTGCAGGGGAAGCGCGTCGTGGTGATAGAGGACTCGCCCAGCGTAACCCATGGAGGACTGCCCTACGGAGCCGGCTATGTAGCGGCTAAGAAGTTCGGAGCCTCCGAAATAGTTGATCCCAGGCCCTACGCCGTTGGCGTGATCAAGAGGATGTATGAGGAGTACCCGCACATGGGCCCCGTGCTGCCTAGCACAGGCTACACACCGGAGCAGCTAGCCGACCTGGCCAAGACCCTAGAGAACATGCGCGAGCATATAGATGCAGTGATCTTGGGGACGCCTGCAGACCTCACCAAGCTCATGAAGTTCGATAAGCCCGTGGCGAAGGTGAGCTTCGAGCTCAAGATAGTCGAGGGCCCGAGTATGAAGGAGATAGTTGATGAGTTCTTCGCCCGTATCAGGAGATGAGCACGGGCTTTCCCCACGCAAAAATTTCTTCATCTCTTCATAACAACGGAGTAGGTCTCCTTGTAGAGCGGATGGCTCGTCATCTTCTCTACCAGGCTGGGGGTCCTGATGTACTTAATGGCGTCGCCTATCGTCTTATCCCCGTACTTCTTACGGTACTCCTCTATCGGTATGAAGTAGCGCTGCTGCACGTAGTCCCTATACAGATCGTTCAGTATGTTGAAGGTGCAGAAGGGCACGATCCTGCCGTCAGGCATACCGTAGTGGATTACACACCTCATAACCCTCTGCACATCGTAGTTGTAGAGGTCCATGAAGTGCATCATGCCTAGGAACAAGAACTTGTAGTGGAACTTGGCGAGAGCATCGTAGCTCCTCTTTGTGAATATCTCTACCAGCATGGACTTGAACTCGTCCCTGAGCTCTGGAGGAACATTGTTCCAGAGTATGTACTTCCGGATTATCGTTAGGAGCGCGGGCACGGCCATGATCTTTGCTAGGAACGGGGGCTTGTTCTCCATTTCCTGTGCCTTCCTATCTAGGTATTCGAGTAGGCCGTCCACGTCTACCATGTGCGTTATCGGGATGAACTCGAACTCGTTCTTGCCAACCCTCCTCACGTATACGTATGTGGCCGCGCCGCACGCGGGGTGCGTGGTGAACTCTACGCGCTTGGCCCTATCGTAAGCCTCTATGAAGCGGGCTATCGGTACGGCAGCGGGTATCGGGTACCAGGCATCGGCCGGTATCTGTCCATCGGTCTGCTTCTCGAGCAGGTGGATCACGTCGGGTATTGTTATCCTGAAGCGCTCACGCTCAACACGCTTCATAAGCCCGGTTATGCTGACGGGCTGGAAGTTGACCGCCCTCACGATATCCATGTGCGCCGCTGCGAATCTGACCATATCCCCGAGCTCGCCGTCGTTTATACCCCTGATCAGCGTCGGTACAAGGACTACGCTTGTAACACCCGCCTTCCTAAAGGTGTCGAATATGAATGGTATCTCCCAGTGGTTCTTGGGGTTGCTCCTAGGGGTGACCCCATCGAAGCTCATGTAAACGGTGTTGACGCCTGCCCGCCTTACCTCCCTGGTGAATTCCACAGCCTTCTGTGGGCTCTCGAGGTAGAGCTGCGCGAACTTGATGCCGTTAGTGTTTAGCTGAATATGCTTGACCCCTATCCTGCGCAGCGCCCTGATTATGTCAACTATATCCTCCCTCACCAGCGGCTCGCCACCGGTTAGCTGAACGGCGGGCACAACCCCTTGCTGCTTCATGAGGAGCTCGGTCATATGCACGATCTGCTCTATCGTTGGCTCGTAGACGTAGCCCACCTTCTCCGCATGGAAGAAGCAGTACCAGCAGCTGAGGTTACACCTATTGGTCACGACAATGTTGAGGAGGGAGGTGTGGCTCTTGTGCAGGGGGCAGAGACCGCATGCGAATGGGCATGGCGCCGATACCGATGTATAGGCTGTTCCTGCTCCCCGACCCTCGTAGAACAACTTCTCGAAGCGTCTGTACATCTCTGCATCTCCGAAATAGATCTCCTCGATCTCTCCGTGCTCCGGACACACCCTTCTTATGTAGAGCTTGTTGTTGCGCTCCACGATCACAGCGGGGAGCAGCCTGTAGCAGTATGGACAGAGGGATTGGGTGTACCGTATCAGCCTCTCACCCTTCTTTACGGGCGGTGTGGGGCCTCCGACCTTGATCTCCTTACCTGCTATCTTCACTACCCTACGCTCCCGATCGAAGCTCGATATGGACTTTAGCATTGCTGTTGACCCTATCGATAATACTGCTCGCCTTAGGAAGTATATAGAAGTTTAGGAGTTAAAACTACGTGGAGTGCAGAGACGCCTCAGTACTACTCCACTTGATAAGGGGGAGTTCCCTCCCATTCTTGAGGGTGACTACGGGGGGCCCTTTAGCTATGTAACCGGCATCGATATAGGTAAGCCCTAGGCTATTCAAAGCCGTTAACAGATCCTCTGCACAGCTTCTCTTAACGATGATTACGGGTAGGTACTCCTCATAAGTGCCACTTAGTACACTAATGGGGTCTATACCCTTCTCTTCAGAATAATTAGCTGCTGTAGGTGTAAGCAGTTCTAGAGCGTCTATCTCTATGACTATAGTGGCGTTGTTAAGCGCAGCAATTTCGTAGAGAGTTTCGGAGAATGTATCACTAATGTCCATAGACGCGACTACGCAGTCTCTGAAGGACTCGAGTATAGTGCTTAGTCTAAGTGGAACTCTAGGTCGGCAGCACTTATCAATGGCTACCCTGCTTGGACACGTACTGAGCTTCTCCACATACAGGCTGTAGTAACATATGAAGGGGTCCCCTACAATAGGTACGAGAACTCTATCCCCTGGCTTAGCCCCCCTCCTCGGTATTGGGGGTACCTCGCTAAAGCCTACGATGGTGACATCTATCCACGTAGTATCTGCTATGTTAGTATCGGCATTCAGTAAGACCCCTCCGTAAAGCTCTATAGCTTCGGCTATTCCTTTAAGGATCTTACTAGTGTCGCTTAACGTGAGGGAAGAACTGAGGCCTAGCGAAAACGCGTAGTACGAGGGCTTAGCGCCTTTGGCAATAACGTCGCTTACAGAGCTAGTAACGGCACGAAACCCAAAATCCTCCAGAGAGCACCATGGGTAGAGCGCTGACTTGAGGTCATAGCCATCGATCTTCAGCAGCAGATACCTATCACCGATCTTTACATAGCCAGCATCGTCGTGAAGCGATGTATACGGGTTCTTACCAGTTACTGAGCGCAGTATCTCGACACCTATCCTCTTAACATCATCCTCTGTTAGCACCACCTTCTAGGCGCCCCGCAGAACTAAGCCTCCTCTTCATTACCCTCTACGGGTTCTACAACAACAGCAGTTCCGTAAGCTAGGATCTCAGCCGCACCGCTGGCAACAGCCGATGTCGTAAACCTCAAGCATATAACGGCATTCGCTCCAAGCTTTCGTGCTCTCTCCTTAAGCCTCTCTAAGGCTATGTTACGTGCTTGTGCTAGGAGCTCTGTGTACTCCTTTATCTCACCACCCGCTAGGTTTCTCAGAGCAGCTAGAATGTCTCTACCAACGTTGCGCGCCATAACAACGCTTCCGCTAACGACGCCCAGAACCTTAACTATGCGATGCCCTGGAACACTCTCAGAGGTTACAAGTAAAATGTCCTCTCCTGAACTCAAGGCTCGGTACCCAAGCTATCTAGAGAATTTAGGAGAAAAATCCTTGTCTACTTTCTAAGCCTATAGCCGCAATTCGGACAGAAAACGTAATCAGGCCTGACCCTTGAACCGCACATAGGGCAGAACTTTATCTCAGCCTCTTCACTTAGATACTCTCCTCTTTCACTTTCACTGCTACCTTTACGTCTTCTCCCTCTATGAACAGCCTTGCGTCCCTCGGGTGATGAGTTCATAGAGGATTCCTCCTCAACGTATCTAGCCTGTAATTCTCTCTCCTCCTCAGATGCAGGATTAAACTGTACAGAGCTTGCAGAGACAAGATTGAGTTTCCGAACAAGTGCTTCGTAGAACTCAGCTGTGCGGAATTTCCTTCTGACAGTACCCTCGTAGGGTGCAAAGCAAAGTTCAAACCCTTTCTTCTCATCCCTTACCTTAAGCTCTATGAAGTCCTTATCGCCAAAGATCCCGAAGCGATGCTTAGTCATGGTAACCTGTGCGATACTGCTGAAGGGTATGAGGAACTTCGCTCCCCTAACCAATCCGCCTGCAGCAGCTCCAGCTGGTCCAAAAAGTGCAGTTAGAGCGAACTGCTTAGCTAGGGTTTTAGCTCCATAACCCTTCCTCAGCTTTATAGCGAGGCTAGCAGGAGGCGCTACTTCCAGCCCCAACTCCTTGATCTCAACTTCTCCGTCACCGTACTCAGGCACACCACCTGTTTTCCATCTAAAAAGCGCCTTCAACTGATGCACCCTGGTACCGGCTTCGGGCTAGGGACGCTACAGCTATACCTATAAAGGTGATGTAGCTAAGCTACAGATACCCACTGCGCTTTCTGCTACGGAAGTTTAGCACCGCACTTCACGCAGAACTTGGCGCTAGGTTCGTTCTCCCAGCCGCAGTTCGGACAGACCTTCTTACTGCTACTACTTGCCTTTTTCTCGGAAGTCTCTTCCTGCTCCTTCTCCTCCGGAAAGAGGCTGTTAATAGCGTCGACAAGTCTCTCTAAGCCATCGGCATCTAGGGCGAATGTCCTGTACTTAACGGAGACACCATCTGGGTGGTCGTACCCTATAGTTAGGAGGAAGTGCTGACCCCGCTGCACGATCGAGAAGCTGTTTGCGAAGTAAACAGTTATTGAATCCACAATGCTTTCGACGGGTTCTATACGCACCTCGTTCTTGTCCAAGCGAGGCACCCAGGTCGGCGGAACTGTGTTCATCCTCATTATTAAACCTAGGGTAGCGAAGATACACCCAGTAGCTTTCAGCACTAGCCTCCGCGCAGAGCTCTTCCCGGTCTAGGAACCATAGATTAGTGGTGGGAATTAATTGTGCGATATACTCGTCGCTACACTTAGAGCTACTGGTATTGGGTGTACTATTTTCGCTAAGAATGGTGAACGAGAGCCCAACGAGTCGTAGGTGATCGAGTTCATACCTAGGGCAAGACATAGCGAGAATGAGGTTAAGCTTACATTTAGTACGATGCTACAGGTTAAGGAGACCTACACGATACTTATATCAAGGCCTTGGTGGACATACGGCGCTGAGATGGGCGTCAATGAGTTTGGGGTTGCTATAGGTAATGTAGCCGTATTCACCAAGGAGCCCTATGAAGAGAAGGGGATTCTCGGCATGGATATGGCTAGGCTAGCTCTAGAGAGGACTCGAAGCGCTAAGGAGGTCCTTAAGTTCCTGACAGACCTTATCAAAGATTACGGTCAGGGAGGGAACTATTCATACGAGAAGAAGTTCAAGTACCACAACTCCTTCATAGTTGCTGATCCTCGGGAAGCATGGGTACTCGAGACCGCTGGTAGGTACTGGATTGCCAAGAAGGTTGTGGATATCTACAGCATATCTAATGCTCTTACTATAGATGGTGATTGGGACCTTGCACACGACGATGTTATGAAGCATGGGGTCTCTAAACATAGGTGTAGTCAGGATGATTTCAGCTTTGCACGCTGCTACTCGGATAAGCTCTACACATGGGCTGCTAAGGGGCGTGAACGGAGGAGCTACACGTATAGGAGACTTCTAGAGAAGAGAGGCGAGTTAACACCTTGGGATCTAATGAGCATCTTAAGAGCTCATTCGTTCGAACCCTACACACCTTCCAAAGGCTCCATGATGGATATATGTATGCGCTACGGCGAGGTTCTGAGACCTAGCCAAACAGCGTCATCAACAATCTTCGTGCTGTGCTCCTGGGGATACCTAGCCCTAGTCACTGGTGCCTCGAACCCATGTATCTCTATGTATAAACCCTAGTCCACGGGATGAGTCTTCTGGGCGGTAAATGTAGCAATAAGTATAGTGAGGAGTGCTATTGGTGGAGATTTGAAGAGCTGCACGGAGGCTAAACCTATGCCACGGTCACGCCTATGAGTATTCTCGGGAGCTAAGAAGGTTTGAAAGGGATGAGCTTACGGACTTGATCGAGAGCTTCGTTAAGGGTAAGAATATCAAGACAAGGGTCAATGATGTTCTGTAAAGAGCCCTGGAATTTGAGGAGAGGCATAGAGCTAAGTGGCTTAAACGCATTGAAGATATGAGGTGTAGAGCGCCGCTGCTCTACACCTTGAGAATAAAGAGGGTCTCTCTGAAGGCTGGAATAACACTATGACTAGAAGAGAAGCTTGAGTTTGGGGAACCGCTTAAGCATCTCGGCATTGTACTCTTCGCCGCCAGGATTAGCGATGCTCATCCATACTGGTGGCTCTACCCCTCGCTTCTCAAGAATTTTAAGGGCCTCTAGAGCAATGGTGTTTACTATGAACACGTTCACTAATGTAGATACTGGGCCTGCCTTGACCCTCCGGCCTAGTTCCGCTACAGCATCACCAGCTGGTACCTTGTTGTCTATAGCTACATCGGCGACCTCAAATAGCCTCTTCCTCCACGGGTTACGCGGCTCTAGCTTCCTTGAACAGGATACGCTTGTTATTGCTATAACAGATGACCCTCTATCCTTAGCACCTATAGCTACCTCCAAGGGGAGAGGGGACACGCCCGTATTAGAAACCACTATGGTAACGGAGCCTCTCTCAACATCGTAGACCTTTAACAGGTACCTCCCGTATCCGATGACCCATTGTATCTCTATGGCACGTCTAACTCTATCAAGTCCAAGGGTATTGAAGTCGCACATCGGTATCACAGGTACTAGGCCTCCGGCCCTATGGAACATCTCCTTACACACTATCGATGAGTGACCAACTCCGAAGACGTAGATGTAGTGTCCCTTCTCTACAGTCTGCGCTATGAGCTCGGCTGCTTGGAGGATGTTAGGCAGTTCCTCGCTAATCACGTGCTCTATGATCCTGCTAATAGCGTTCCAGTAGCTCAGAGTGGCCTGCCTCTCCAACACTAGCACCCTTCAAAGTCCTGAGGTGGTTTAGCTGTGCATGGTATTAATCCTTGTAGTTGTAAGGTAAGGAGCCGTGGTAGTAACGTTTACTGAGAAGCTGCTCCCAGTACGATTGCGAGCTCGGCTAGGTCCCCGGAGAAGGTCATCATTATCTCAAGCTCTGATAGAAGTATCTGTAGGAGCTCCCTAGCCCTTCCCTTGAGCTGTAGCACTCGTGCTTTAATCTCAACTCTTCTCCTAAGAACTTTAAAACCTCTTTGCGCATCTTCGTCACGGAACGCTGCGTAAGAATCTATGGCTAGCTTAGTAACTTCTTGGAAGAGCTCACGGTATTCGGGGCCAAGATCTTCATTGCCTAGTCTCATGATCGCGCGCACACTCCTATCGAGGGCATCGGCTAGATCTTCGACGATCTTAAGCCCTATTAGCCTATATACAAGCTTCTTAATATCGCTGTACGCACCTTCAGAGTAAGCCCTTGCAAGCGAGCTCATGAGAATCCTCATACCTAGGCGGTAAAGCCTATCAACTTCCTCTTCAAGAGCTAGGACCCTACCAAGCAGCTCGGTGTTGCCGCTCCATAGGTACTCTATGTAGAGCTCGAGCATGCTCTTGAGGACTGTACCCATCCTACTCATTATCTCATCTACGGAAACCTTGTCATCTGATATCAGAAATTTCAGTACATAACCTTCAGGCGTTTCAGTTACAATGGTTCCTACGAGGCTCTGAGTAAGATCGCTCATAACTCCCTCCATACCTTCCGTACCAACTACCTTCACCGAATCATAACCATTAATGTAGAAGCTCGTTATAGCTTCTCGTAGGTGTTCAGGAGGTACAGAATGTGCATCTACTACTCCTTCAGAAGGACGCGGTGGCGCTGTTCTCTTCTTAATAGGTCTTAGGGTTATCGAGCCATCACTGTTCATGAGGAGCTCAACTACATCACCTATACCTAACCCATGCTGCTGTACCCATTTCTTAGGAAGGGTTATTGCTAGTGAGCGTTTGCCTACAACAAATATCTTTCTACTCTCAACGTTAAGCATGGTGCTCGGGCTCCACGACAAGAACTGTGTTACATGCAAAATAAGGGTTGTCGGGCTTCTAAGCGGCTTCGAAGCTACGCAGCCTCGGGTTTACGTATTCTTCGAGTGCCATCCCTATGAGTGTGAAGCTCATCCCCATGAGCGCTATGCAAGCACCTGGCACAAATACCCAATGCCATAGCCCTAACTCGAGAGCATGTCTAACATGGGCATGGTGCAGGACCTGACCCCAGCTCTTTGCCGTTGGATCACCTAGGCCTAAGAAGCTCAGCCCTGCTTCCGTAAGGATCGCGGACGTTGCTCCTAGTATTATGTACGCCACCATAAGTGGTGCTACATTTGGGAGGATATGCCTTAGCATGATCCTAGAGTCGCTAGCGCCTAGTGCCCTAGCAGCCTCTATGTAAGGCCTCTCCTTAACGCTGAGAGTCTGCGCTCTTACGACCCTAGCTATGCCGACCCATCCGAACATGGCTAGTACCAATATAATGTTATTAAGGCTAGGGCCAAGGTAGGCAGCTAGGACTATTATAAGTGGTAGCGAAGGTATCGCGAGCATCACATCTATAATGCCCGATACCAGTTCATCAACTGCTCCTCCGAGGTAACCAGCTGCTAAGCCCAGAAGGAGTCCTATGGTGGCTGCTAGCGTTGGGGCTGTAAGCCCAACATAGAAGCTTATCCGAGTTCCATAGATCACTTCGCTAAGTATGTCCTGACCAATATCGTTGGTTCCTAGGGGGTGTTCGTGGCTCGGGGGCTGGAACGGTGGTGCAACGGTTTCGTAAGGGTTGTAGGGTGCTAGGTAGTCAGCTAGTATGGCTATAGCTGCGAAGAAGAGGAGTATTGACAATCCTAGAAGACCCTTCCTATTCCTTACGAAGATCACGTACAGGACCTGGGCAATGCGTGCAAGGAGTTCGCGGATCTTCATAGCCATTATCACCTCTTCCCATACCTTATCCTCGGGTCTAGCAGCATGTAGGTGAGGTCCGCGATGAAGTTGGCTATTATCACAGTTATCGCGAGCATGAAGAATGCGGCGTTCAGAACGGGGTAGTCCTTGTAAATTATGGATTCGTATATCAGGTAGCCTACGCCAGGGTAAGAGAACACTGTCTCTGTGAATACGGCGCCACCAACTATGTGTCCAAGCCTTATCGCGAGCATCGTTACCGGGGGTAGAAGGGCGTTGCGGGCAGCGTGCCACATAACCCTCCTCTCCGGAAGCCCCTTGGCCTTAGCGACGAGTATGAAGTCCTCGCCGAGTATATCCACCATGGTGTTACGCGTGACGAGGGTGTACGACGCATACGCTGTCAATGTTATGGCGAGTACGGGGAGGGTTAGGTGCCAAAGCACGTCCTTGACGAAGTCTAGAGGCGTGGTGTAGATAGCCCCCGGCGTTACCGCGTGCCCTATAGGAAAGGTCTTGAGGACGTACCCGAAGACGTACTGGAGCATCATCGCCAGCCAGTAGTAGGGGATTGCGTAGACCAGCACCGCCGTGAACGTTATCGCGCTATCAGTTCGGGTACCACGTCTCCACCCCGCAACTATCCCCAGGACGACGCCGAGCCCGAAGACCGTGAGGGAGGAGGTGCCTAGAAGTAGCAGGGTCCACGGGAGGCGCTGCATGATCAGGTCGTACACGGGCATTGGGAAGTACTTGTAGCTGTAGCCCCACCTACCCGTAAACAAGCTCTCTAGGTAGGCCACGAACTGCTCGGGCAGGGACCTGTTGAGCTTCCACATCTCCTCGAGGATCTTCACGGTTTCGGGGGGTAGCTGGTACTCGTTGGCGAGTATAGACGCGGGGTTCCCGGGCATTACGCGTGGGAGGAGGAAGTTGAGGACGAGTATGACGAAGAATACTATGACAAGCCTGATTGAGCGCTTAACTAAAAAACTCATGGGCATGGGCTACACCCCTACCTACGTGAGGAGTTCGTCACCTCCTCCGGGCTAGGA
>QMWY01000021.1 GCA_003661865.1 Thermoprotei archaeon | reverse complement strand
GCGTGAAGATAAGCTGCGTTAAGAGGAACGGGAGGACCATGGTGACCGATGCGCCCGACTACGAGATGGCTGCTTACCTAGGGTCGAATCTAGGTGTGTTCAAGCCCGAGGAAGTATCCTACCTCTCTGCACTTGCCGACGAGCTTGGGCTCTGCGGTATCCAGACGGGCAACGTCATGGGCTTCGCGCTCGAGCTGTACCAGCGCGGGATCCTGACAAAGGAGGACGTTGGCTACGAGCTTAGGTGGGGCGATGTGAAGTCGCTTAGCAGGCTTATGGAGGACATAGCGTACCGCAGAGGTATAGGCAAGATACTTGCTGAGGGCACCTACAGAGCCGCGGTGGCGATCTCGAAGCTAAAGGGCGTCGACGTCTTGAGGTACGCAGTACAGGTCAAGGGTATAGGCGTGGGTGCCCATGGGATAAGGAGCGGCAAGGACTATCCGCAGCCCCATGCGTACGCGGCAGGAGTCCAGGGGGCGGACCACACATCTGTGGCCCCAGAACAAGACAAGGTGTTCAACGACAGCGCAGTGATATGCATATTCAACCTGGTTGACTGGGACACCATGATAGCCCTACTCAACGCCGTAACCGGATGGAATGTTACACGCGACGAGATCTTCAAGGAGATCGGTCCGCGCATCCTATCGCTGCAGCGCATACTCCTACTCCTAGGAGGACCTGATGTCTACTGGGACCCGAGGATCCACGACGATAACCCACCGAGGTTCTACGAACCCCTGCCTACAGGACCCTACAAGGGCAAGGCAGCGAACAGGAAGGAGGTGGAGGAGAAGAAGCGGGAGTACTACAAAGAGCTCGGATGGGATGAGCTTGGCGTACCAACAGAGGAAACTCTGAGAAGGCTGGGCATAGAAGATGCCATAAGAGATGTAGAGAGGATTAGAAAGAGGCTAGGGATAGGCGTCTGAGATATGTAACGAGCCACTAACCAATCTATGTTATGTAGAGTAACGATGTTTTAAGCAGTTTGACCATTAACAACAGTGGTACTACATTGCAGAGCAGAATATCCTTTTAATACTTAGTGAACAAGGTAAAGTTAAAACGTGCTTAAGGCAATTCAGTAAATGGCAGTTCTTTTAGTAGAACGGAGTGTGTATGGGCTATGCAGCGCAGGAGAGTATTAGGTCCTGTAACCATACTGCTGTCCTCGCTGTTGATAGTATTCATTATGCTATCAAGTAGTTTACCAAATAGTTTCAGGAGAGGGGAAGTACGTAGCCTTGACTCGTTGGTATATCCGAGCAATGCAACAACCATAGAGCTTACTGGTTGTCGTGTACTAGTTAATGATACTAAGCCTATGCCAAGAACCACAATCCGAACTATTGCAATAACGGTATTGATTAACGGAACAGCCGTAGGAACAACCACCATTTTAAGTAGGCAAGCGAATACTTTAGGTGATGTTCATGAGAGAACCTATAGACTCCTGCCAATAGTAGAGTATTCCTGTGGCGGTAAATTGCATGCTATTGAGTTTACCAAGCTAAGGCATGTAAATGTATCGAAGATATCGCTGATGATTATAGAGTACATGGCACCCGCACCAAGCAAAGGTATCAAGTGCTTTAGCAATGAGGGCGATGATATATATGTTGAATTAGTAAATGGCTCTAAGAAGCCTATGAAGAAAACCCTCCTATATACTGTGCTTATTGAACACGGAGGATATATAATCTTAGAAAAAAGATAACAGAAGCGTCGTTAAACTAGTGATGGTTCTGAATTACTTAGATGGTTACACAAAACAGTATGGCATAGAGATCGTGCGAGTAAGAGTGAGGCAGATATGTCTAGATAGCAACTGTACAGCAGTATTTACGTAATCAAAATAGCGGTAATACACGCAGTCTCCTAGGAGATCCTTTCCCATCCTCATACAGTCTCTCTATGGTAAGTATTATGCTCAGCCCTACAGCTTTACTTTTAAATTCTTAGGAAGAACGCCTAAATTAATTGCGATCAGCTGAGACAGGTTTAATCACCAGCTCATATGGGGGTTCTCATCATCTCCGCTGGGTTCTTAACTCCTGATGGGTATTAATAGTTGTTGGGTAGGAACGGTTGTGATGACACGACGGTCTCCTGATGTGTGATGAGACTTCTCTTCGCTGAAAGCGTATAGAGGTTCTAAAAGATTTGTAGCACCCTAGCACCCTATCTCTATCTGGTTTGGTGAGTGATTTGGGTAATCCGAGGAGCGTTGTCGAGGTCAGTGATGAGAGGCCGATCGCCAGGGGGATCTACCGTGGGCTGTGCATGAACTGCGGTGGCGAGGTTGAGGATCTGAGGCTGCTATACGGACTACCCTGTAGTAGGTGTTTACCGGAGAAGGAGCTTAGGAGTTACGGGAGCTTCCGCGAGCTCGCCTCTCGCGTTAAGAATGTTAGGAAGGGTAGCGTGCTTGAGAAGATGGTTAGCATAGAGAGCTTTGTTAGCGAGCTCGAGGACCTGTTCAGGAGGTGTGTCGGAAGCAACTTCTGGAGCATACAGAGGATGTGGGCGTATAGGCTCGCTCAGAAGCAGAGCTTTGCCATGATCGCCCCCACGGGTGTGGGTAAGACCACCTTTGGGCTTGTCGCGGCGCTATACTACGCTATGAAGGGTAGGAAGACCTACATCGTTGTCCCGACCACTGTGCTCGTCACCCAGTATGAACAGAGGATCTACGAGTTCAGCGAGAAGGCGGGCTTCGTACCCATGGTTGTGGCTATACACTCGAAGATCCCGGGGAAGAGGCGTAAGGAGCTCGAGGAGCAGCTCAAGAACGGGTTGTTCGACATAGCCATAACTACGACCATGTACCTGCAGCGGAAGTTCAGCGAGGTTCTGCGGAGCGTTAGGGTGGACCTCGTATTCGTGGACGACGTCGATGCGATCATGAAGGGGAGCCGTGCGGTAGAGTACGTGCTCCAACTCATAGGATTCACGCCGAGCGATATTGACCTCGGGTACAAGTCGATGAAGCTGCGCACCTTGATCGCGGCTGCCGAGCACAATAGGGATAGGTACCTCAAGGAGTTCGAAGAGGTTCAGAGAGCCTTGCGGAAGAGGAGGGAGAGCGCTGGTGTGCTGATACTAAGCTCGGCTACGGGGCGCGCCCGTGGACGAAGGGTTAAGCTGTTCCGCGAGCTCCTGGGGTTCGATGTGGGGACCCGTGCGGAGGTCTACAGAAACGTAGTCGATACCTACGTAGAGCCGAGCGATAAGCGCAGCGCCTACGAGATCCTCATAGACATCGTTCGGAGGCTCGGACGCGGAGGACTAGTATATGTTCCCGTGGATAAGGGGATCGAGGAGGCTGAGAAGGTAGCCGAGCTCCTCCGCAGCCACGGGGTGAGGGCGGATACCCTTATTTCGGGCAGGGGTGGTGGGCTTGAGAAGTTCGTCTCGGGGGAGCTAGATGTTCTCGTAGGTGTCGCGGTGTTCTACGGGCTGCTGGTGAGGGGTATAGACCTTCCCGAGCACGTTAGGTACGCTGTCTTCCTAGGGGTTCCACGCCACAAGATCTCGCTAAGGCTTGAGGAGCCCAGCCCCCAGAATATGCTGAGGCTATCAACAGTGCTCTCGGAGGTCGTTGATGAGGGTACTAGGCGTGAGATAGCTAGATACCTACCTGTACTACGCAGAATACTCCGCAGGTACTCCCAGCAGGCAATTAGTGAGATGGTGAAGAGGCTCGCATCTGGTGAGGCCCCCAGGAGCCGTGAGGAGGAGGCTCTGCTCAAGCTCTACAACCTGCTAGGAGAGGTGCTCTCAAGGAGGGAGGTCGTTGAGGCCCTTAAGGCCTATCCGCGGGCAGCTGTTGTAGAGGAGGAGGGCAGGCTCTACCTACTCATACCTGACGCCGCTACGTATATACAGGCAAGCGGCAGGACCTCTAGGCTTTTTGCGGGAGGTATAACGCGGGGCCTCTCAGTAGTTATCGTAGACGATGCGAGGCTTCTCCGCGGGCTCGAATACAGGCTTAGGTGGTACATAGAGGACTTCGAGTTCAAGAGGCTGGACGATGTTGATCTACAGGAGGTTCTGAAGCAGATCGACGAGGATAGAGAGCTTGTCAGGGCAATAAGGGAGGGCCGGGCCAAGGTCATAAAGAGCGTGAAGGAGCTCGTGAAGACGGCCCTCATGATAGTGGAGTCGCCGAACAAGGCCAGGACCATAGCGGGGTTCTTTGGAAGGCCCACGGTCAGGGATATCGAGGGGGTTAGGGCGTACGAGGTGGATATAGGGAGCCTCCACTTAACGATAGTTGCTAGCGGGGGCCACGTCTTCGACCTTGTAGAGGATGATGATCACCCGGCATCGATATACGGAGTCAGGGTTGTTGAGGATAATGGGAGGCGCAGGTTCATTCCGGTCTACGGCTTCCTCAAGAGGTGCCTGGACTGCGGCCACCAGTTCGTCCTACGCAGCGACACGTGCCCTCTCAAGGATGCGCTGCCGGAGCTGCACAAGGACCACGGGCCCCACCGCATCAAGAGCAGTGAGAGTGTCATAAGGACCCTTCAGCGCCTAGCCCTAGAGGTAGACGAGGTTCTCATAGCTACGGACCCCGATGCCGAGGGTGAGAAGATAGGCTTCGACATAGCACTGGCCTTGGCGCCCTTCGCCAAGACTATAAAGAGGATAGAGTTCCACGAGATCACCCGTAGGGCGATAGTCAACGCCCTCAGGAACCCGCGGCCGATAAACATGAGGCTTGTAGAGGCCCAGATCACAAGGAGGATAGAGGATAGGTGGATAGGCTTCGCCCTATCAGAGCTGGCCACCCGGGTCCTCATAGACATACTCTGCAGGGATAGCGGCGAGGACTACGAGAAGTGCAGGAAGAGGAGGCTCAGCGCAGGCAGGGTTCAGACACCCACCCTAGGCAGGATAATAGAGGTGTTCCTACAGAGAGAGCTTACGAAGAAGCCGTTCCTGATAGTCAGGAGCGGTGCGCTTACTATAGAGGTTCCGATCGAGTATGCTCCGGAGTACCGTAGGAACCTATCGACGAAGCTTAGCATACGTATGGAGCCCGTAGAGAGGAGGTTCGAAAAGCTCAACCCGCCTCCGCCATTCACAACGGATGTGATGATAACGGAGGCGTCCACGCTCTTCGGCATCCCTGCGCCCCAGGTCATGTCCTTGGCTCAGGAGCTGTTCGAGATGGGCCTGATAACCTATCACCGTACGGATAGCACGAGGATATCTACGGCGGGGATAGGCGTTGCGCGCGAGTACATACAGAGCAAGTTTGGCGAGCTCGCCAACGAGTTGTTCAAGCCCCGTACCTGGGGCGAGGGCGGGGCGCATGAGGCTATAAGGCCTACCAGGCCGATCGACTCCGAGACCCTACGCGAGCTGATAGCGGAGGGGGTTATAGAGCTCCCGACCCGGCTTACGAGAGCGCACTTCATGCTCTACGACCTCATATTCAGGAGGTTCATAGCCAGTCAGATGAAGCCCGCCGTGGTAGAGAAGACCAAGTTTAGAGCCAGCGTATGTATGGAGGGTAAGTGCTTCTACAGCACGGAAGTAGAGCTCGTAACGGGAATTGCAGACCCAGGCTTCATGCTTGTCTACCTACCGATAAGGGTGGTGCCTATACCTCCTGTGGAGCTCAGGCTCGCGGTGGTAAGCGCTAGGAAGAAGAGCATAAGCAGCGTTAAGCTGCTGACGCAGGGTGATGTCGTTAGGTGGATGAAGGAGGTGGGGATCGGTAGGCCCAGCACCTATGCAAAGATAGTGGACACCCTCCTTAAGCGCGGCTATGTGGTAGGTAAGAAGGCCCTTGTACCGGTGAGGAAGGGGGTATACGTATACACCCTGCTCTCCGGCGCTAGGAGGTCAGCAATACTAGAGCTCTACAACAAGCTGGGGCCTGAGGAGCGTGAGAAGCACAGTGAGATCCTCGCAAAGAGGTTCAAGCTCGATAAGAGGGTTATAGACGAGTTCACCGAGAGGATGGAGCAGATAATCAAGCAGATCGGGGGGCTACGCATAGGCGTAGACGAGGTGCTGGAGAAGGTATCCAACATGGTCAGCGTCAAGAGAACGAGCCTGCTGCAGAGCCGTATGGCTGATATAGAGGAGGGTAGGGTCAGGTATGAGGAGGTTGTTGAGGAGCTGTTCAATGAGCTACGGGAGATAGGGCTCCTGCCGCATAGGGTGGGCGGCGGGTGAAGGTAGACTATATTTATCGCGGCGTCGTAAATTGTTCCTAGAAGGGGAGCAGGTGTTTCTACGGTCATGCCAAGCGGCTCTAAACAGGGTGTAGTGCTAGCCATAGCCCATATGAGGATAGAGCTAGGCAACAAGAGGCGTAACTTGGAGAAGCTAAAGTCCTTTGCCAGGACCGCTAGGAGCAGCGGTGCGAAGATACTGGTGCTCCCCTCATTCTTCAACATAGGCCCTGTGCTCAGCAACTCGTTCAAGATCAGGATCGGTAGAAGAACTATGATAGAGACTGTGCCGGGGACCACCTCGGACTACCTATACGGCATTGCGGAGGAGTACGGGCTCTACATAGTCACGGGCCCGATAATAGAGCGTCAGGGCTCTAGGTACTACCTGACGTCGCTGGTCGTAGCGCCTCTGCACGGCGTCATGGCTAAGTATAGGAAGATACTCGTCGACAGGGATAAGGAGTTCCTCTCGCCGGGGAAGGAGCTCGCCCTTCTAAACCTAGGGCTCTCCATGGGGCTGCTGATCGAGGAGGATATACTGATACCCGAGCTCGCAACTATGCTTGTGCTAAACGGCGCTAGGCTCCTCCTTGTTTTCCAGAAGCTTGAGCGGGAGTGGCTCAGGTACCGCCACGTCCTGATAACTAGGGCGTTGGAGAACCGGGTCAAGGTGATAGGGGTTGGGGGTATTGTTGCCAAAGGCGAGGAGGAGTTCCTTGAGATACCGACGCTTATAATAAACGATGAGGGTGCTGTGGTTGATGAGGTTAAGGGTTTCGAGGACAGAATCTCCGTTGTAGAGGTCGAGACCCCATCTATGGCAACGGACTACTTCTTGGAGATCAAGAGGATGGTGCTCAAGCGGTTCCTGAAGAACTTGAGGAGGCTTGTTCGCGAACGTCCCTAACTACCTTGCGTGCGAAGAGTATGTAGCCCGTGTGCCCAACCATACGCGTCTCGGGCCTCAGGGCCCCTTCAACAAGCTGGTACTCTCTTAGCAGGATCTCGAAGCACCTAGCATCTACAAACCCCCCATGCCTCCTCATCGATGCGTATGTCTTCTCAACCTGGTTTACCGTCGGGAGGAAGACCAGTAGTGGGGCCGATGGCTTCAGCGCCCTGTATACAACGTCTAGGGCGGTCCATGGGTCTGGAAGGTCTAGGAATGCTGCGTCGAACTCCTCATTAAGAGAGGCCTCCCTGATATCCCTCACCCTTATCTCCACGAACCTATCCAGCCCAACCCTCCTCAAGTTCTCCATAGCCACCTCAGCGAACTCCCTCCTCAGCTCGTATCCCACGACCACACCATCGGGTCTAACGGCGTTGGCGAGTACGGCTGTTAGAACACCGCTTCCTACACCCGCCTCCAGGACCCGTGAGCCGGGTCCTATGCCGCTGAGTATGAGCATGAAGCCTAGGTCCTTGGGGTATATGACCTGGGTCCTTCTCTCAAAACCCTTCTCTATATAGTCTATGAGTAGGGGGCGCAGCAGGTAAGCTTTGAACCCGAGGCTTAGCCTCACAGCCTCTCCGAAAACCCTTCCGATGACGTTCTCGTAAGGGATCGACCCTCTATCAGAACCGAAAACCCCTCCCCTACGCACCCTGTGTATCCAGCGCCTCCTCCTGTCTACGAAGAACAGGACCTCCGCCCCCTCCTCAATGGTGGTTGAGGGGCTCAGCACTGGTATCCCCTCTCACTAATCGACAATACCAGCCCTCATCATTACCCTCGCTAAGAGGTTTCGGGGAGAGGAAGTATAAGCGTCACGGAGCGTAACAAATATGAGTTGCTCTAGAGCAGCTCAGGCCTAATCTCAATGACCTTGAGCCCGCTGGGCTCGCGGATCCTCCTCTCATCGGCCTCGTGATCGGGTGAGTACCAGAGTTCACGCTTTAACAGCTCCCTGATCGCGGCCCTGATCACCTCGCTTCTAGATGAGTAGCGCCCCATCCTCACGAGCTCATCTATCCCCTCTATGTATGCCTCGGGCATCTTAACGGTGACGATCCTCATCAGCTCTTCACCATTCCTAAACCTAGCCCAAGATAATAACTTATAAGTGTGGACTCTACATGAGTTCGGAGGAATACCTCTAGTGGTGTGAGGGGCTTGGGCACCAAAGGAGGGAAGCCAATCACCGCTATCGAGAGGAGGCAGCGCAGGCTTATGCAGCGCGCCGAGAGGCGTGAGAGAAGAGAGGAGAGACGCGAGAAGAGAACAGCGATCACGGCGCTTGAGCGCGAGATCGCGCGGAAGGTCGAGAGGGATGTCAGGAACATGGACCTTATAACGCCCTTCGAGATCGTCCAGAGGTACAACGTCAAGTACAGCACCGCGAAGAGGGTGCTCCTAGAGCTCGCTCGGAGGGGCGTCGTCAAGATACACCTGAAGACCCGTAGGTTGATAATAGCGGTTCCGGTGAAGTAGCCGGAGTAAGGACTAGTTATTTTAGCCACGTCCAAGCCCTAGTACTGCTCGGAGCAGTGGTGTCTATACTTGTCACGGGATGAGAAGAAAGATGTTTTCCGCAGCACGGTCGCAATTAGGCTGGCGTCCATACGCGACTTAATAAGGATAGCTAGCACCGCCGCTGCCTCTATGCAGCCGACGTACATACTGAGGTACAAGAACAAGGAGGGGAAGACCGTTATAGGGTTCCTAGCGGTCTTCCGCGACTACTACAACCTTTACGGGCTTCCCCTATTCTACTACGTGGTTGACCGCGACAACGAGCTGAGGGATGCGAATTACGTACTGGTAAGGCTTGATGAGACGGGGGAGAAGATAGAGCCTAGCAAGACCACGAAGCCGGGGTACATAGCGGTACCCATAGTGAATGTTGATAAGGCACCTGACTTCCTTCTGCCCTCAGAAGTCGAGTAATGGGTGAAGAGGGTATTGAGTGAGAAGCAACCCCCCTCTAAGTACGGTGAGTCGTTCAGCCGATGGTTCGAGTGGATAATACAGGAGGCGGAGATCTACGACTACGGCAGGTACCCCGTTAAGGGTATGGGTGTGTGGATGCCGTATGGCTTCCAGATCAGGCGGAGGGTTGTGGAACTCATACGCAGGCTCCTAGACGAGAAGGGGCATGAGGAGATCCTGCTCCCTCTACTAATACCGGAGACGATCTTTAGGAAGGAGAGCGAGCATGTGAGGGGGTTTGAGGAGCAGGTATTCTGGGTTACGAAGGCGGGTGGCGAAGAGCTAGATGTGAAGCTGGTTCTGCGCCCCACTAGTGAAACGGTCCTCAGCTACATGGAGAGCCTATGGATAAAGAGCTACAAGCAGCTCCCTAAGAAGTACTACCAGATCGTGAGCATGTTCCGCTACGAGACCAAGATGACGAAGCCCATGATAAGGCTGCGCGAGGTCACGACGTTTAAGGAGGCCCACACGCTCCACGAAACCTTTGAGGATGCTGAGAGGCAGGTGCTAGAGGCGATAGAGATTTACCGCAGGTTCTTCGACGAGCTAGGCATCCCCTATGTGATATCCCGTAGGCCCCAGTGGGATAAGTTCGCAGGCGCCCTGTACACCATAGCCTTCGACACCGTTATGCCCGATGGTAGGGTGCTGCAGATAGGCACAGTTCACCACCTCGGCCAGACCTTCACAAAGGTGTTTGAGGTTAGGATCCAGAGGAGGGATGAGAGCATAGGGTATGCATGGCAGACGAGCTACGGGATCTCCGATAGGGTGATAGCGTGCGTAATAGCGTATCACAGTGATGAGAGGGGGCTGATGCTGCCCTCCATAGTGGCTCCTATACAGGTGGTCATAGTCCCCATACCCGCGCCCAAGGATCCCGAGAAGACGGGTTTGGTTATGGACTACGCCCGCGGGATCTACGATGAGCTGAAGAGGCATGGTATACGGATCAAGCTCGATGATAGAGAGGAGCTGCGCCCGGTCGACAAGTACTTCGAGTGGGAGTTGAAGGGCCCGCCCCTGCGCGTAGAGGTTGGCCCTAGGGAGGTTGAGAGGTCCCAGGTTACTCTGTTTAGGCGCGACTCCATGAAGCGTATAGTGGTGCCCCGCAGCGAGCTCGTGCAGTCGGTTCAAAGGCTCCTGGGGGAGATCGATGAGGCTCTGAGGAAGAGGTCGTGGGAGTGGTTCAGGAGCAGGGTAAGGACGTTTAGCAGCATCGACGATGCTGTCGAGTTCGTTAGGCGTGAAGGCGGAATAGCGCAGATCCCGTGGTGTGGCGATGAGAGGTGCGCAGCAGATCTGGAGGCGAAGCTAGGGGAGGGGATAAGGGTCCTGGGTTCACCCGTACATAGCATCGAAAGGGTTGAGCCTCCCAAGGATGCCAAGTGCCCGGTCTGTGGGAGGCGCGCCGTTACGTACCTACGCATTGGGAAGAGCTACTAGGGCTAGCACCATAGCTAAGCTTTTATATTCAAGTGGCTAACCAATAGCTACCGGCGGGTATCTGAAATGCCGAAGAAGAGGCAGAGTAGGGGTAGGAAGAAGGGGAGCAAGGGTTCGGTAGAGCTAGTTCAATGTGACAACTGCGGAGCCCTAGTGCCCCGTGACAAGGCGGTGTGCATAACGAGGTGGTACAGCCCCGTCGACCCCCAGCTGGCGGAGGAGCTCGAGAAGAAGGGAGCGATTATAGCGAGGTACCCGGTAACGAAGTGCTACTGCATAAGCTGCGCTATACACCTAGGGATACTCAAGGTAAGGCCCGAGCACGAGAGGAAGAAGTACGTACCCCTCCAGGCTAGGGGCAGGAGGTAGGAGACCTATCAACTATTTTACGGTTGCTGGAGCGCTCTTCTTACGTAGAGAACCCTCTGTATAGCTGTTGCCGAGTTAAGCAGGGCCAAGATCAGGGATAGCGTATCGGCAAGACCGAGATTAGCCAGCTGCATAGAGGGGTTCACTCCGGCAGCGTAGAGGATGCTCAACACGATCAAAACGATGATCCTCTCAGCCCTCTCAACGAGCCCGACACCCTCTAGG